>CAZMOX010000184.1:0-4402 GCA_964567895.1 uncultured Spirochaetales bacterium
ATCGTCTTTTCTGGGCCTTGCAAGTGTATTACGGCTGGTTTTGGTTGCACTCAGGCGGTATCTTTAAGGCACTTTCCTGCTTTTTCCTATTATATCGTAAAAAGTCAGTAAAATCAAGGTTAAGCCAGGATTAACGGGGGTTCAAGGTGGAGGCGCGAACCGGAGTTGAACCGGTCTAACAGGTTTTGCAGACCCGTGCCTAACCGCTTGGCTATCGCGCCATTTCTTTCGTCCCTTGCATCTCGCCTGCCCGTATTGCTATCCGCCGTGGCAAGATTGCAGACGGGTAAGACGCAGTTTGTCCGCGAGTTACGTCCGCAATAACCGTTACCATATCAGACAGCATTGGTCCGTCAAGCTGATTTGCATGTTTCCTTGGTAATGGGGCAGAACTTTACATGGGGGCCGACCACGTTAAATTGGGGTCGTGTCTGTCGTAGTCTTGACAAACGACAAGGAACGAGGAAACTGACAACCAAAGTCATGTTGATATGGCACAGCAATGACTCGGGACGCCGACGCTGTCGGGGAGTTCGTCTCCGCCGTCCGCGCCTCCGGCCTGAAGTGCATGGTGCAGACGGTCGCGAAAGGCAAGTCGCGGGAGGAGCTTCACCAGAAACCGAGGGAACTTGGCATCATCGGGATCAGGATTAATCCCTTACCAGAATATCTACAGGTGAGTTTTTTGCTTTAACCTTCAGTTCTATCAGGCAGGGTTCTTTTTTAATGTTCGCGGCAGATAGAATTTTTCCCGCCACCCATACTTTGGGATTCGGCCAGTGACCAATAATTCGGAAAGTGACTCTCTGGTCTAAAAGATAACCCCGAAAGAGCAGAATATTATCGGCCCTCCGGTAATCAATGCCGGAGACAACCGCTTTCCCCTCTAAAGGGAAAACAATACTGCTGGCAGAGGCTGTCTTTAAATAAGAGTCCGGCAGATAGCGGTACCCGAATTCTTCTTTAATCAACGGGTCCGGACTGACCGCAGAAAGAGCAAAGTCCAAACGATACTTTTCACCCCGGCGAATCTTTTTAAGTTTTCCACCATTCAAGGGAAAGATTAAAAGATTGTCGTTTCGGTAAGGGTTGGTGAGAAGAAGGTCAAACTGGCCAGGATGGTAAAATTCCACCACCAAGGATTTTTCTAATTTGTTATAAACAAAGACTAAATAAGGGAATTCTTTAAAAGAACTGATTTGAACATTACTTTTGGGAAAGGCTTTTCCGCCGGCGAAAACCATATCAGGGGGGCCACTTATTGGACTGAAACAATCTTCTCTTATCCGGCGCAGAGTAAGTTCTGGCGCGGCAGGTATTTCCAGGGCCCAATCGAGTATTTGCCCGTCTTGATAGGCTTCAAAAAGGTAGGAGATGTAATAGCGACCGTCGTGATAATTGGTTACAATCTTCTCGGTTACCTGGAAAGGCGGCATCTTAAAAGTAGCGGCGACTTCTACCCGCGAGCAAGATTCTTCCGTTACCCGGAGGGTAGATTCCAACACTCCTCCCGGAATTCGCTGGTCATAATTTCTATCGGAGTAAAGCCTCACCCCGATAGGTGGCTTAAAAGCAAGATTGGCTTTTCCTGAAAAGTAAAGGTCGCAAATTGCTCCGGAAGAAAGAACTGGCTTTTCCGCGTACTTATACTGGTGACAGAAAAGGTTCGAACCCTGGCTTTCCCGATAGGCAATTTCATGCTGCGAGAGCCCGGGAGAGAGAGCTTTTGCCACTCCCAGCGAATTATCCTCTTTAAAGATTCTTATGCCCCACCCGCTGCTTACTTTAACCTTATCAGTAAAGACCGGTTTCTCAAAAGTCGCAACGGCTCGATTAACTATTCGCCCTTTTTCTTTAAGGTCTAGAAGCAAGCGGGTCGTCTGGGTGATAAAAAAAGATTTTTTACCGGACGGGGGAAAGACATGCAAATCGACATTCTTTTTTTCTCCTGGAGCCAGGACGACTTTCTGTTTCTCCTCTATAATCCGCCAATCGGATGAATAATTTTTTAGCGGAGAGTAAATGCTTGCTATCATCTCCAGGGATATTTTTTCTGGCCTGGGATTTTGGACCTGAACGGTCAGTGAATACGTTTGCCCGTCTTCTAAAATCCGGGTGGAATTAATTATATTCACCTGGGGCACAGGCAAACCATTTTCGATGATAATTAAGGAATAAGTATTAGTATCCGGAAGAAATATGGCTATTTTTTTCTCTGAGTTTTGTCGGCCAACAACTTTATAGGGCAGCGAAATTCTCCCCTGCTCAACAAGGTAGGGAGAAAGAAATGAACAGTGAGGAACCCAATCTTCCGGAACGCAAAGCTCAATTTCAATGCCGGCAGCCTCTCCTACTAGATGCAGCAGCAGTTTATTTTCTTTACGATAGAGGAAAGAATTCACCTTTCCTTTCTTTGAAGAAACATGGCAGGGCAGGAATGAAAAAGAAGACAAATATTTATTCAGGAGGGAAGGGTTTTGAAAGAAGGGCAAATGGATTACTTTTCCTTTGCCATACTCATTCCGGTATTCCTTTCTCTGATAATTATTCATTACCTCGGCGTAGGTAACCCCAAAAAGATCGGCCAAAAGATAACCCTTTCCTCCTTTTTTATTGGAATTTTGCAGGGAGGTTTGACCCAGAGAAAGGATGGTCCCTCCTTGTTTAACATATCCGCGGATAATATCGGCTTCGCCTTTCTCCAAGCATTCCGCCCAGGGAAGAATCAGCAGCGGATGACTGGCGAGAGATTTATCGTTTAATTCCACGACCGTATCAAAAGGACAGATGTTAGAAACAGATTCTGACACTTCCAGATAGTCGTCCAATCTCTCTGCCCACTCCATGGATTTCCAGTGGTAGAGAATGGCTATGGGATTAACAGGCTGGGTGCCTGCAAAATAATCCTGATAGATACGGGCAAAAAAGTTGTCCTTCCCCCAGAGAAGATTACCCGAGGCAACCATCAACCAATCCTTGGGAGATAAATCCAAAGAACCTTCCCTGATAGAGGAAGTCCTCTTGCCCGGTATTATGGAAAAAAGTTCCGGATGGTCATAGGCGATAATCGGATTGTTTACTGAGGCTAATTTTATTCTCCCGACATTCAATTCGCCTCCCCATTCAAAGAAAGGGAGAGCGTATTTTATTTTGCTGTGATTAATAGCCAAATTTGTATTAGCATGGGGATAGGCTAAGAAAGGGCCGCTGTTAAAACTAATCGCAATTTCCCGGCGGTATCTCTGCCGGGCATATTGAATAATCTCTTCGCAGAATGAATTGAGCGTATCGGCGACATTATCACATTGGAATTCAACCCATTCCTGCCAAAGTCTATTCTGCCAATCTACTTTTTCCCCGTACGCTGGAGCTTGATTAATTCTGGAATCAGCCAGTATGTTCCAGTTTTTAATGTCGGAAATTCCGTATTTAATCCTTAATTCCCTGGAACCGATATTTTCCTCCAGGCGATTCTTAAAATCGCGTTGGCAATTCTCGCAATAACAGTAAGAACGACCGGCTTCAAAATTATCAAAGAATATGCCATAGGCTCCTATATCAATAGCCCGTTTGGCTCTGTCCAGCATATAGTGCTTCATATAAAAGTCATTTTTATTGACACAGACAATATAACGGTCGGGGGTACTGCCATAGTGGAGCTTCTCCCCCTTGCCATTAATAACAATATTCTTGGCAAATTCCGGATTACCGCCAACATTCCTGTCCAAAATACTGGTGGAAATAGACCGCCCTTTCATATAGATGAACGGATATAAATCAGCTCGGCGGGCGGCTTCAAAGAATTTTTTCTGTTTCCTCCATACTTTTTTCTCCAAGTCAATACCAAATCCGGTACTGAAGAGAAAAACGACAACTTTAAAACCATAATTCTGGCAGTAACGAATAAGGTCTTCCGGTTCATCGTCAAACATCGTTTCATTGAAAAGAACCGATTCAAAAGGAATGTCTGCATCAAGAAGGAGGCATCCCCCGGCACCGCCCACCTGCTCCAAACCGGACCCCTGGCCATTCTTCACCCAGGAAGGGATGATATAAGAAAATTCTTTTTTGCTCTTCATAGTCGTCAAGATTCCGAAGGCTTTAATGCCAATAACTTTCTTGCGGTTTCATAAAAAATCTTGTTTGAATATTGCTCAATTCCTTCCTTCTTGAAGGTCTTTTCCCATGCTTCTATTACCCCTTTGTATATCTTTGCGTCATATCCGGCATAGCCGTCATTTCCCCAGACAATCTTGTCAAAATTAACCAGCAGGACTACTTTTTTTATGCCTCCAAAAGCGTACCGGCCACTTCCGGTCACATCAAGATAAAGATTCTTATGATAATGGGTCCTTCCGGGTTTAGTGTGGGATTTTTAATTGGCTCAGATAGACTCTGGGCA
>CAZMOX010000185.1:0-4392 GCA_964567895.1 uncultured Spirochaetales bacterium
GCTATTCGGGGGTTCCGTCTCTTTTCGGAGAAAAGAGACCGCTTCGCGCCCCTGCCAAGACAAGTAATCTTGTCCGCTTACAGCGGGCAGTTGCGTTGCAACTGCTGGGGAGACCGAAAACCGTGAGCCCGGACAAGATGTACTCTGGGTCAGATTATCAGACCTGGACAAGAATACTTATCTTGGCAGTTGCTTCGCAACTGCTGAAGACAGGAATATGGGAGGCAGTTGCATAGCAACTGCTGGAGGAGAGAGACTAGAATATGGGAGGGATATGCTATAAAACTGTTGAAGATAGTATACTAGCCAAAGATCTTCTCTTCATCTTCCGGTCTCCGGCCTCTCTTTTTTTCTATCCTTTTAGTCTGTAATCAAGAAGGTGTGGAGTGGTTTGGAGTAGTTCAAGGAGAACTTTCGTTGAACCGGTTGGTTGTCTTGTACCTTGCTCCCATTGGCGTATTGAAGAGGGGCTAACATTTAATAATTGGGCGAATACTGTTTGACTAAGCCTCAATTTCTTTCTAATGTCTTTTATTTGATATATATTCAAATAAATTTCTGGAATTTTAATACCAAGTGAATCCAGTTCTTTCTTAGTGAAAGAGGTTTTGTTTCCAAGGTTTACTAAATCCTGAACTGTTGATCCCACAGCTAATTTTATTGATTTTCTCACTTTCCTGCCTCCAAATGAAAGGTACCATACCCCAGGGCAAGCCCTGGATCCGGGGCCACAAGCGGCCCCATTCCACCCCAAGGGGCGGGGTATGGCTCCTTGCGTCCTCGGACGAACCCTTTCGGTTTCGTCTTTGGAGTTTGCAACGCAAACTCCTGAAACAACCTTTGGTTGTTCACTCACATCGGAAGCGGAACCAACATGTTGGTTCCGCTTCTCTCGATCGTTTGAGGATCAAATAATACATTTTTTTCTATTGCTTGATTTAAGTTGTCTACTGATAAACAGAGAAGATCTATTCCTAGTTTTATGAAATACATCAACTCATTTTTATCGATATTCGACTTCTCATTTTTCCCAAATCCATATAAAAAAACTGCTCTGTCTTCTGCTTTATAAAGAATTATCGTTCTGAACCCTGAGTTTTTCCCACTATGTTCTCTCTTTATACGAACTTTATATAAATTATTTCCCAAACTTGAAGTTGATAAGCCCTTTTCTAAATTATCAATGGCTTCCAGTAGTATGTTATTACTCAAATTGGTTTTCTTTGCCCATTTCTGGAACCATTTTGTTGATAATTTTTTCATGTAAAAACTATATCACATTGAGTCATAGCCAGCAAGGGGTAAAAGAACATTTATAAAGAGCCATAAATGAATCAACCAATGGCTAATTTTCTCTTTTTAGCGCAAATTAATGGTCCTCAGTTGCTTTGCAACTGCTGGACAATCCGAAGATATTTGGAATGGTCTGGATAACAACCTTTCTTAATCTTTAACAAGCAATTTTCTCTTCAGCAAATCCTCAACCAACTTCTCCAGATCCACCGCTATAATCTCCTCAGAAGCATCAAAAAGCTCTACAGCCTTCGCAATTGCAGCAGCAGTGCATTGGGTTTCAAGGAGTGTTTCAAGCAATACCGTGCCTGTTTTGTTCAGGCCGAAGTATTCACCGTTTGCAGTGTCCATAAGGACCATTTCGTCATCAACAGTACTTTGCATAACGGTTTTGGGGAATTTCAGCATAGTTGCTCCTCTTGATATAGTCTTTTGTGGAATAACACATCGGCACTTACTCCGTAAGTGCCAAGATCAGTATTTCCTGTGGGATAACACATCCCGCAGTTGCAAAGCAACTGCCCAAACTAGTAATCTAGTTCAGGTCAGATAATCTGATCCTGATACCGCCTCTGCAATCTCACCAGGACTACTGGACTGAGTCGGCCGTGTCACCAGATATGCTTTAACCGAGCTGAAATAAGTGGTTATCCGGTGAAATATCTCTGCAGAAGAATCCAATCCGTCAATCCTAATGGTATGTGCTAGTATGTTACTGATTTTTTCCTGTCCTGCAAGGGGTCTAATCTTTACCGATGAGACATCTCCTGTTTGCAGAATAAAGAGTGATTTCAGGTTTGCTGCTGGAGATCCAAACGGGGTCTCTACTTGATACTTACTTATTCCATCATATAAATGTGAAGCTTCTTCCGGGTTTCCGATAAGCATTTGGAAAGCATCGGGCAGGAGTTTTGCATGGGATATTCCTGATAATACCCGTGGTCCGGCTTCCACGGGAACTATATCATCACAGAGCATTTTCCAGCCGCGGTGTGCCAGTACCGCAGCGGTAGTCGATTTTCCTGCTCCTTTTGTCCCGATAAAAATTGCTGCAGATGGTTCTAACGGTAACGTTGGTTGTGCTGAGCCAGGATAAACAGCTGCACTGCCGTGCAAGGTTATAACGGGATTGCGGCGAAGCAGGAATGGTAGAATAATTATGGTTAGGTATAGACCTATAATTTGATCATCAACCCCCGGGAATTGATCAACAATGATAGTATCCATGTTTTCAATAAGAATTGCTGCTGTCATGGGTATCTGCAGAAAGATTTGGATGGGGTTGATAGCGTACTGAATAGTACCCAGGGAATAGTTTTGTGTAGACATATTCGATTGTGGTGTCGGTATTTTCCCCATTTTTACGACAACCTGATGTAGCATTTCCCTGGCAGATAGTGTGGCGTGTGTGCCGGAAGTTCCGGAATTTCCGGTAGTTCTGGTAGTATCAGAGGTGCTGTTTGAAAGCGGCAAAGGGAGTGCTGAACGTATCAGCATATTGTAGGCCTGGTAGCTGTAGGTATGCCCCATTCTTTTTCCTTTTTTTTCTTCCACATGGAGATACCTCAATCATTATTATTTCTACATGAGATCAATTAGTTCTAAAACCTTTTCATATGCACGGGAAATATCATATTTTTTACCCGGTGGGAGTAAAGCCTGCATATCATGTGTAAATTCATAATCTTTTAACTTGGATTCCAAATTTAACTGATACTCTTTTCTACTTGGGATAGTTGCTGCTCCAAAATTCATATATGCATTATAAGATCTGAGTATTTCCTCATTGTGAACACCCCCTGAGTCAAGAATCTTGTAGAGATCAAATAAATCTCTTCCCTTTTTCCTTTGATAAAGTGCACGAAGTTTTGTTCCTGCCATCTCTGAAAGGTGGTAGGTTATGAGAGAGACTTCTTTAGAGAACCAATCATTATTAACAGAAAATTGAACGTTTTTATATCCCATCACTGAAAAATGTTCACGGCAATTTATTTCAATTTTCAATTTTAACGGTATTACTGGAGGGATTTCCGAATCAAATGAAAATCTAAGCGTATTGTTATTGGCTTTTTGTTTTACTCTGGGTTCCCCCATAAAGTTAAGAGCTTCCCGTATTGCATCCAGGATAGGTTTGATGCGGCCTGCTTTTATCTGAACAAGATCAATGTCCTCAGAGTAACGATATTGAGGTTTGAAATAGATTTTTCCTAAAGCTGTCCCGCCACGAAATGCCAGCTGATCTTTGAGAAAAGGATGGCTGAATATTTCTGCTACTGCCCGGCAGATAACCAGGTCTTGTTCTATTTGGGAATCCAGTGGCCAAGGGGCCTGGGACCTCCATTGTTGAATAGAGGAGTCTGTCGGACTTAATCAATATTGCTCTATTTTTGACCTTTTCGCCCTCTTCATCGTTTTTCAATTGGCATATATTTGCCGCATTCATTCCTTGAACAGGTCAAAAATCTCTAAAAATAGCCCTAACAGCATCAAGTCCGACAGACTCCTGGCGTCTTGGAATCATAAGTCAGACTCCACAGTAATATTCCGGATTATTTTCCAACGGGAATCATATACTCCCTTTTTAGGGTGATGAACAGATAGTGATGAAAAAGATGTTTTTCTATTCTGAATGATGGGAAGTAAGGATGCTGATAGCTCTGATAAACCTAACTCTCTATCCAGTAAATATCCTAATCTCTGTACGGGAGTCATTAGTGGGTATCGGTTTGCGGTTTCTGCCAATCTCTGAGTATTCATCAACTCAGAAAGTTCATCGATAAGGGAAATAACCCGATTAATCCCACCTTTGTGCTGATAGTGGAGCAGGTCAAGAGCTGTTAATTCCGGGGATGAGACCGGGATATACCCCATGTCAGTTTTTTTCTGGATAAGATCACGGGAATCCCATTGCTTTTTAACGAGAAAATTAAGAATGAGTTTGTTATTATTGATACTACGGATGGGGGGCTTTCCAATCATTATTGAGGTTTCCATGGGTTGTTGATGTCCGGCTCCCAAAATTGCCGCAGCAGAATAGTGGCATACATAGTAGGGGCGTCCCAGCCACTTCATAAGATCATCCAGGAAGTAGGTGGTAGG
>CAZMOX010000186.1:0-4381 GCA_964567895.1 uncultured Spirochaetales bacterium
TCGAACTGTTTGCAAGTCTGCAATGAGAGATTGATCGGCACGATGTTTCAAAGTGTCAAACCGACCTTGTTCAAAAACTTTCCCAGACTCAATATTGTCCCGATGGTACGCTTGTAATTTTTCGGCAATATCTTTAATTCTGTAAAGAGTCTCTTTGGTTTCCAGCTCCCGGTTTTCAGTATTAGCTGGAATAGGCTTTTGTGCCAAATCAATAACAGAGAGTTCACCTTCACTTTCCAAAAACAGGATACGCGGACGTGCCAAGCTCCAAATCTTGTTAAAACAATTAATTTGTGCTTCTTTAGTATTGTTACATTTTGCAAAAACAACGACAGGATTGTTCTCAACAAAAAAAATTTTCTCGGCACCGGCTTTTTTTGCGGCAACTAACCACTCCCCTTTGTTCAGCCAATCCTCTTGTCCAATTTTGTTTGAAGGATGACTTAAAAGATCAAAAAGTTGTCCGCCGCTATAATCAAGTTGGTCATATACAAAACTAAGAGCACTCTTGGTTTTCACAAAACCTCCTGATACTAAATTGGTTTTCATTAATTTATTTTTCTTTTACAATCATATCACTTCTAATCAAAAAAATCATTCACGAAATTCTTTAGCTTTTCGGTATAAACACACTAAGAACCATAGGTAATTATCTCAACAACAATTCCGGTTTTTCACATTATCTTGACATCTGCTACATGTGCATGTTTGCCATTCCTTGATTTGCATAGTTTCTTTTGACCATTCCCGCACACCGGGAAAATCCAATTTCAGTATAAAAAGGTACAATCGACTCGTCACACACGATGTCAATTGCATACATCTTCTCAAAAGTCCCGACCATTCGTTGCACCAGTTCTTTGCCGATGCCTTTTCCTTGGTAATCCGGCAGAACTTCCAGGAGAGGGATATAAGCATAAAACAATCCATCTGAAAGTGCATTAATAAACCCTACGCATTGATCCTGATCAAAAGCCAACCATACAGCATAACTTCCACGAAGAATTTCGAGGTGAGTTTCTGGATCGGGACGTTCGAGCCATGCAACGAAAAAACCCTCAATTTGTTTTGCCCTTACAGATTCTATTTTATTGGTGTACATAATTTCCATCGTTATTTCTCCAATCTCCCCAGAACATCCAAAGCACCTTTATTAAACAGTTTCGTCAATATAGTTATCAATCAGCACTATTGAGGTTTTGGCACTCTTAATCAGATTGGCAATAAACACATAGGCTTCTTTGTATAACCTCTATCCGATTTCTTTTGATATCACAAATTGTGACGTCAAAGTTTCTTTATTGGGTATCACAGCTTGTGATACCAAAACTTCAATTTCACTCTTGGTTAACTCAAACATGAAATCCTGCAGAAACCCTTGTTATGCGTGATTTACCCATGAAACCTACTACTCAGCACTGCCTTCAGCAATCGTCTCAAAAGTTTCCTCTAAACTTCCCCTTACATCATCTATCAAATCCAGGACTTCCTCTGGGGTTTCGGATTGAGCCGCGATATTCCGGATCAGAAGCAATGTTGTTTCCATTTTCTTCAAGTTTCTTACTGATTCCCAACTCATGGCTTCATCAATATGAAATAGCAATTTATCTGATTCAGGAAAACCAAAGTTTTTTACTACTATATCCCTTAAATTCCCCCACCCTCCTTGAAGGTCTGAAAGAGCAGTTTTTACATATTCTGTTGGTTCTGTATTAAAACTCATGAGATTATCACGTCCTTCCTATTTTTATGAGACAACGCCTGGTTCTCTTATTATTTAGGATTTATTTCTTTTGCCCCTTTTTAGTACAATTGCCGATGATCACTTATCAGCAAGAATACCAATATGATAATTCTCTATTCTACACCACCTCCAACCCACGAACTGTAAGGATTCTGTCCTGAATGTAACTTTTCCAAGGGTTACGGTTGTGCATCCGCTGCATGGTTTGGTTGGGCATTTTGTATATCATATATGATGGTATCGGAGCTAATGTCTTGTTCATTTGGCCACATGATACCATGATGAGCAGGACGAACGAGACAAAAATACGATCTATTATAAAGCTCTTTGAAAGCGCTGCCTTTTAGATATGGTTTCACATCAAACACACCTGAAATGCCACTACTGGTGAGCACATTAATTTTAAAGTTATCGAGAGGCGTTGCTTTTAAGATGGTATCCATTAGTGATTCCTCCTTTTATTTCAGTGGGTCGAAATTGTAGGCATTGTAATCTCCCATATTTTGCCTGGCTAATGATTATACTGAAAACAAAAGGAATATCAGAAGTTTGTTGGATTAATCATTTCGGTCTGGTTATTGATTTTTCAATTGCCCAATTTTACTACAATTGCCGCTTATCAGCAAGAATATCCTCCGTAAATTGGAAAATCTTCACTGGTCGTCGAAGTTCTCAGGCGACAAAAAGTATTACCCGGAATATATGTTGATTTAATGGAAGTAAAGAGTGAAGAGAACCTATTTCAAAGATTGGCACGAGGGGTATTATCAGCTAAATATAAAAAATCCATGTTTCTATTAAAGAGTCTCAATATCGTATAACTGAATATAGGTATCAACTGTGAGCAGGATGAGATTCTCTATTTTTGCCTGGGCTATCAATAAACGATCAAAAGGATCCCGATGGTGCAGCGGTAAATATTTCACCATATTGGTATGTTTCCAATGAATGGGAAGCTCCTGAAACCCTTCTATTAGTAGTTCCTCAATATAGGAATCAGGGATTTCAAGCTTCCCAATGGCTGATTTTATACTTATTTCCCAGATAGAAGCTGCACTTACAAAACAGACATGCTCAGGGTTTGACAATAACTTTTTATGTTTAGCAGAAAGTACGGGATCATCTTTTAGCCACCAAAGGATAATATGGGTATCAAGTAACAGGTTCATAATTTTTCTATATCCTTCTCTTCTGGTGAATAATCAGCGGAGGGTTCTGCTATCATCCCAAAGGTCTGTTTCAAATCATTTGGTAGAGAATCAAAATCATCCTTTATGATTATTTTATCAGTAAATACTCCCGGTTTACGTTCTTTTCCCGAATTATTATATTTTTTTAATACTGCAACGGGTTTTCCGGCTTTTTTGATAATCACCTCTTCACCCTGCTCTACGGCACTCACAAGTGCTGAAAATTGGGCTTTTGCCTCTGTTATGGTATCAACAATCATATTATTCGCTCCTGCCAGGATAAGTACTATCACTCAGACCAGACCAGGTCTGGTTTGATATTAATATACTACCATAAAACAGGGACTTTGTAAAACAATCTGGTGAATTATTGGGGGTGATACGTAAAAGCTTGTTTCGCAATCACTCTCACACTAAAGTTCGGTTTTTTTCTATCAATATTCTTCACGATAAAGTATAGTATCCGTTTTATTATAAGCACGCCATACTTTTTGTAGAGCATCACTGAGGGTTTCGTAATCATTCTCACCCGATACTGCAATCTGAGCAAATTCAACACTGGCCTTTACCAAGCTGAATGCCGGGCTGTAAATTGCCGGCTGCCCAGCAGATCCCTTCAACCTTTTTACTTTACCGGCAATTTCATCCAGTTCAGGTTTCCAGTCTTTCAAAGGTTTGGTTGTTTTTTTATTTTGGTATCCTTCCCGGGAACTTCCCAAACTTTCGATAATACGATTATTTTGTTTTCCCCGCAGATAAGTCTCTTTTAAACTACTTTTAATCCCGCTTCCAAAATAGATATTGTGAGTTCCCAAAAGACCGTCATAAATAATTTTGCCCTTGAATGGTAGTAAGACCGTATTAACATATTGAGGAAGATCGGAAGAATATACCAACTCATTGAATCCCTGAGTGATACCAAATACCCCATAAACAGTTTCTTCTTGTATAAAAATGGTGTATTTCTTTAAGAGGCGTTCAATATAAAAATCTCCGCTGATGAAATTTTTCCAATTTGAAACAATTAACAAATATTCATGAGAAAATTTTTGAGGATTTTCCTGAACAAAAGAATCAATGAGCTCAATATTTTTATAAAGTGCATTGCGAACTTCAACTTTTTGTTCAGTTTCACAATTTACATAATCATCACTGGTTTTTATTTGGGGATACAACTTTAGCTTGAGATTTACATAAGATTGTAACGCCCACATTAATTGATAAAAAAGCCCCGCCTCTTGCTCTGTAAGTTTCATTATTTTACCTCCATCTTTCTTTGTACTCAGCCGACCCTGATAAGTTATCAAGTAACCAAAATATAACTAAAGAAATATTTCATTTACCTCATGCTTATTTTGAACCCAAAGCCTTCAATACAGAAATCCAAAAAAATAGAGTGGAATTTCATATTTACTTCCATACAGAATATCATCTTTTACCAAATAGG
>CAZMOX010000187.1:0-4377 GCA_964567895.1 uncultured Spirochaetales bacterium
AGCAGCAAAAAAAGCTGCACTGGTTATTACTCTGAATACAGCCGGAAATGAAAAGCTCTCCAGCCTCATAACAGAAGCAGTAAATCGTAATGAACGGATTTGGGGTGAGCTTGAGAGAATATTTGAGGACCGCATAGCCCTGGTAAGTTCCCTGCTTTCCGGTGAAGAGCGTCAGGTTCTTTTGAAATTAGTAAAAAAAGATTTTGGTGATATTGAAGATATCCTTAAAGCAGTTTGGCTTATTGGTGAAGCTTCTGAGAGCACCAGAATATATATAGACAGACTTGAACTACTTTGGGTTCTTGAAGCCCTGCGTGTTCTGCTTGGACAAACAGGATATACCGCAGTAGCCATAGATTCATCCGAACTTGTGCATACGTCAAAAACAGAGTCCGGTTATCGGTTGCGAATGGATAAAACCGGCTATCATCTGAATGGATTCCTGAAAAAGGCCGGCGCAATTGATACGCTGCTTATAGGAGGCGGTTGGGCCCTTTGCGATGATAACTCAGTGGTCGACCCTGATGAGAACAGCGGTGAACTGACCGCAGCAGCACTTGGCGCAATACTGGATGCAGATTCAGTAACCTTCTGGAACTGGAAAGACATGCTGATGACCGCCGATATCGAAGAAGTACCCAGTGCCTCTATTATCCCGGAAATAACCTATGCCGAGGCCACAGAGCTCTCCTATTTTGGCGCAAAAGTACTCCATCCGCTGGCCATGGCTCCGGCTATGGCAAAAGAGATACCCATCTATCTTCGGGGTATAGCACAGATTGAACATCCCGGAACCAGAGTATCAATTAAGAACGAGAACTCTAAGGGAAGGATGGTAAAAGGTTTTTCTGCTATCCATCACACAGCACTTATTAATATAGAGGGTGCAGGGATGATAGGAGTGCCCGGAATATCATCAAGATTATTTACCTCCATGCGTACAGCCGGCATCTCGGTTATTCTGATTTCACAGGCATCCAGTGAACACTCCATCTGTTTTGCCGTACCGGAAAAAGAGGCAGATAAAGCTGAAAAAGTTATACGGAGAACCTTCTCGGAAGAACTTGCCGGATACCGGATTAATTCAGTTGAAGTACAGCGAAACTGTGCAATACTAGCTGCTGTAGGTGAATCTATGCCGGGAGTTCCCGGAATAGCCGCAAAGTTTTTTGGTGCACTGGGTAAAGCAGGAGTAAATGTAAGCGCAATTGCACAGGGATCATCCGAAAGAAACATCAGTGCAGTTATAAAAGGCTCGGATGCCACAAAAGCACTACGAGCCCTGCATGCCGGTTTTTTTCTCTCAAACCAGACCCTGAGTATTGGACTGTTCGGTCCCGGACTAATCGGCTCCACTCTGCTTAATCAAATATCACGTGAATCCGACAGACTCAAGAGTGAGTTCGGGGTTGATTTACGAGTACGTGCCATTGCTAATTCGAAAAAAATGCTGATAGATGACTACGGAATAGATTTATTATCCTGGAAGGATCGGTTTTCCAGAGATGCAGTTCCTCTGGATATAACACAATATACTGAACATGTTGCTGCCGATTACTTTCCTCATACCGTACTCATTGACTGCTCTACCTCATCGATGCTTCCGAAACATTATGTTAAGTGGATACAGCAGGGTATACATATAATTACCCCCAATAAAAAAGCCGGTACAGAAAAACTTCCCTATTATCACACATTGATGGATCAGGGAAGGCAGAAGGGAATGCACTTCCTCTACGAAACAACAGTTGGAGCTGGGCTTCCTATTATCAATACGCTGAAAGACCTTATTCAGACAGGCGATAGAATTCAAAAGATCGAAGGGGTCTTATCCGGAACTCTGGCATACCTTTTCTGGAGATTTGATGGAACCGTACCGTTTAGTACGCTTGTTCGTGAAGCAAAAGAGCTGGGTTTTACGGAACCTGATCCCAGGGATGATCTTTCCGGAATGGATATTGTGCGAAAAGCGGTTATACTGGCGCGGGAAATTGGTATTGAGATTGAGATTGAAGATGTACCTGTACTGAATCTGATTCCTGAAGAGCTGCGCAGTGCATCAATAGACGAATTTATGGATAAACTTGAGTTGATTGATGCCGACATGCTTGCTATGCAGAAGGAAGCGGAGGGCAAGGGACAACTCCTGAAATATGTCGGCGTAATCGAGGCTGATGGTTTCTGCTCTGTAGAACTAAAGGGATATCCCAAGGATCACCCCTTTGCCCGTATCTCGGGAACCGATAATATCGTGGCCTTTACCACTGACCGCTACCATAATCAGCCTCTTGTGATTCAGGGACCCGGAGCAGGACCGGATGTGACTGCCGGTGGAGTTTTTGCAGACCTGCTCCGGTTGAGTTCCTATCTTGGCGCACGATTTTAACGGTACATAAAGATTCAAGAACAAGGAGATAGCTTCATGGATTTCATGAGCACACGAAATAACGAACAAAAACCAGATAAACCTGTATATGCCTCTGCGGCTATCCTAAAGGGATTGGCTCCGGACGGCGGACTCTATGTTCCTTTCGAATATCCGCAGCTAAGCGCGGAAGTGCTTGCAGGTGACCTGTCTTATCAGGATACCGCTTACCATGTACTGAAACCCTTTTTTGAAAATGATCCCCTCGAAAATGATCTAAAAAGTGTGTGTGATCAGGCTTTCGATTTTCCTGTGCCCCTGCACTGGTACAACGACTCCCAGGCAGTGCTGGAGCTCTATCATGGTCCGACAGCCGCATTTAAAGACTTTGGTGCACGATTTCTTGCAGGTGCCATGGAAAAACTGATAGCGAAGGATAACAGTTCGCTCACCATTCTGGTTGCAACCTCCGGTGATACCGGTGGTGCTGTGGCTTCAGCTTACTACGGCAAAAAAAATATTAAGGTAAAAGTGCTCTTTCCCGAAGGACGTGTTTCGGAGCGGCAGGAAAAACAGTTGACCTGTTGGGGCGGGAATGTTAAGGCGTATGCTGTGCAGGGTGCTTTTGATGACTGCCAGCGCATGGTTAAAGAAGCCTTTATGAATCAGGAAATATCCCGGAAATGGAACCTCACTTCTGCAAACAGTATTAATCTCGGACGCCTGCTTCCTCAGGCTGTCTACTATGTATATACCGCAATTTCCTATCAGAAAAAAACAGGGCTAAAACCGGTTTTTGTAATACCCAGCGGAAATGTCGGTAACTCGATCGGTGCCCATTGGGCAAAGATTATGGGTGCCCCCATTGAACGAATTGTTCTCGCGGTGAATGCAAATAGGACTATACCCGATTTCCTTAAATCGGGAAGCTATGAACCAAGGGAAAGCATTGCTACATTGGCTAATGCAATGGATGTTGGTGATCCCAGTAATATGGAGCGGTTGCGATACCTTTTTCCTGACATAGAAGAGATACGTAACCAGGTGACCTCGTACAGTGTATCTGATGATCAGATTCTTTCAACTATAGGTGATGTCTGGCAGGAGTATCACTATGTTGTTTGTCCCCACACTGCGGCAGGGGAATTTGTTCGAAGGAATTTAGTACCGGAAAAACATTCAATCGTTGTGGCTACGGCTCACCCGGCAAAATTTGAGACTATTGTTGAGCCGGTTATCGGGCAGCAGGCAGCAGTTCCGGAATCCCTTGCAGGATTACTGGAGAAAGAGGGCCATGCCGAAGTTATTACACCGGTTATGGAGAATATCTTTTCCCGCTAATGCTTGAATAACCTGATTTTGCTATGTTCATTCTCAACTTTCTTTTCGATTTCTGTTCAATCTCCTACTTGATAATTTTATCCAAATTCGATCCGCAAGCTCTATCTCAGAATTAGAGAACCCAAATGATTCATTAAGGATTATTCTATTTGTATATAACAATATTTCTGTTATATTTTCTTTTGCACGAAGAGACTTATCAATTTCCAAAAGTAAACTCTCATGTTGAGGACTATAAGGTAAAATCATTTCTTCAACTTCATTTGGCATTAATTCTAACACTCCACCACCATGACTCCGTCCACAAATTTCTGAAAATGCAAGTGTCAAAGAATTATAATAACTTGCAATAAAAGCTTCCTTATTGATTTCATCATTTATTGTTACCCTGTGCATAGTATCTGTTGTATATGCTCCAACTTCATTTAATAATAATTTTGGATATAAATGATTCCTTCTGACAAACAATGCATCTGAGAAGCGGACCGAGGGAACTATTTGCCATTCATCTCTTATTCGACATTTATACCCCTTATGAAATCCCCAATCCACACCCTTTTTAATGTATTCTTTAGCCCCATTTTCATTTTCTAATTTGTTCATCTCAGGAAATACTAATAAATTGGCTCTTGCCTCATTATTTTGGTTCAAGAACCAATCCTTTTCATTAA
>CAZMOX010000188.1:0-4351 GCA_964567895.1 uncultured Spirochaetales bacterium
GTCCAGGATTTTGGGACTGAGAAAGAGACCTTTTTCGATCTACTTCTTATGCTGGTTCCTCTGGAATTCTCCGCATATACCCAGAAATAGAAAGTTTTACCGGTAGAAAAGTTAGTACTGTCTATTGGAACCGTCATGGCATTCCCTTCCAGGGCTGAGAACTTTTTTGAGAATCCTGCTGGAATAGATTGTGTATCATCCTGTTCAGACCAGAAAACTGTATATGTATCAGCATTTTCAACATTTCTCCACATAACAGTAACAGTCTCCTCGTCGCTTTGCACTACATACAGAAGCTCAGGAGTTCCCGGTTTATCAAAATTAAATAAATCACAACCAGTTATGAGAAGAGAAATACTTATATATATGAGAAAAATTATTTTTTTATTACTCACGAACCTCACCTATAAAAATGGTAACAAAAAAACAATCTATTTGTTACAGTGTAAACATCAGATTTTAGTGCAATTAACTATATTGATATATTGTAGCATTTCTTTCATCACACATATATAATAAGTTATTAAAATTAAATGCAACTATTTTAAGGAGCTGGACTATGGAAATACCCATTGCACTCACTGATAAAATTTTATCATCTCTCAATGATGGAGTCTACATTACTGACAAAAATCGTGTTGTTCGCTACTGGAATGATGCAGCAGAGAGAATTACCGGTTTTTCTTCACATGAAGTTGTCGGGAAATCCTGCTCTGACAATATCCTGATACATGTAAACTCAGAGGGTCAGAACTTATGTGTAACAAACTGCCCGTTAGCGCAATCAATTCAAGACACCATTCCAAGAGAAGCTGATCTCTTCCTGCACCACAAATCAGGCCACCGGGTACCGATTACTGTGAGAACCTCTGTTATTCTAAACGATAAGGATGAAGTAACACACGCAATAGAACTGTTTACCGATATCTCTAATAAAAACATTACAGAAATACGAATAAAGGAACTTGAACGTTTTGCCCTCCTTGACCAACTGACCCAACTGGCAAATCGACACTATATTGAGTCGGAAATTAACAGAAAGGTTGAGGACTTCAGAAACCATTCAATTCCATTCGGGGTACTCTTTTTCGATATTGATTATTTCAAGAGAATTAACGACACCTACGGCCATGATACAGGAGATCAAATACTGAAACTTACTGCTGATTCATTACTTGCAAATGCTGAGCCTTTTGATATTTACGGCAGATGGGGCGGTGAAGAATTTATTGGCCTTATTAAGAATGTTGATAAACAAATTCTCACCTCTATGGGCAATAAACTGCGCGTACTGGTTGAAAATAGTTTTATAAAAATTGATAACAAACCAGTAAGTATTACTATATCAATTGGGGCGACAGTAGTCAGAGAAAATGATACAGCTGAAACTATTATTAAACGTGCAGATAAACTTATGTATAAAAGTAAAGAGTCGGGAAGAAATCGTCTAACATTTGGGTAATAGTTGTAATTAAGTGAATTTTGAAAGATTAATTCTTTATTTTTTCAGATTTTATGGAATAGACAGATCTCCCAATCCAAATTACAAAAAAATAGTTTAACGGCAGCAGCAGAATCCCTATTAATAATACCACAATCCACAGAACAGTATTTGAGACCTCAACAGAAAGGTATTGTATAGTAAAAACTACAATAACACTTACTACATAA
Source organism: uncultured Spirochaetales bacterium (assembly GCA_964567895.1). GTDB lineage: Bacteria > Spirochaetota > Spirochaetia > JABMQR01 > JABMQR01 > JABMQR01. Next base: position 1,672 of record CAZMOX010000188.1, read on the forward strand.
TAGATTACCAATACTATTTCTGAAAAAAGTGCTGCTTTTCTTAAAACATTGTTGAGATCAGATTTTGTACCATTCTCAAAATCAACCCGCCTGCCTGTATATAAGCCGATAAACAGTGCATAGATCAGAAGAGGAATAATGAGCGTTTTCATGTGAATAAACAGCACAAAAGAAGTGATCAAGTAAAAAACAATTACATACCACCAGCTCAGTGTATATAAATTATTCAGTATATCCCGCAGCCAGATTAAACAGAACAATACACCGACTGTCACTCCTGTTAGAGCCATAGCATTGGCATGCAAACCAAACAGTTTCCCGCACCAGACAAACAACTGATAGGAGCTGAATAAAAATATTAATGAAATAATAACTGCTGCAAATATTTTGTCTGTTTTTTTCATAGAATAATCTAAACTTATTTTACATTAGTTTGTCGAGTAAATTTCAAAATTAAAAAATTCTGAAAGAACCTGTCTATTAGAGAAATTAATCTATAGATAAAGTGTATACGCATTTTCCTTTGCGATAAAGAAGAAATTGAAGGATTAAATATTTTTCTTTACTAATGCACATTGATACAGGATTTACACTCTTTAATAATTGTCTTCTTTCAAAGGTTTTATATATTTTTTCAACTGAATTGAATTCTTGATAATTTCAAGCACTTATTTTTTTATTCTACTCCACCAGCATTGACGAAATCATGGTTTTCCACTCTTTCGGCATGGGAACAGGTCTACCTTCTTTCAGGGAAATATATCCGGCTTTTATATGAAGATTACAGAGCAATTCATCACCAAGCATAACCCGCTGTCTAAAAACAACTATGACATTAGCGCACTTTACAACCTCTGTCCGAACAGTAAGTAAATCGTCCAATCTAGCTGGTTTTATATAATCTGCAGTAACAGAGCGTATGACAAAAACCGTGCCGTTACTCGCCATCATCTCCCGCTGGCTCCCGCCGAGGTTCCGCATAAACTCAGACCTGGCATGCTCAGCAAAATCAATATAACGACTATGATATACTACTCCACCGGCATCGGTATCACTGAAATAGACACGAACCGGATAGATAAATTCTTTCCCTTCAAAAGCACCAGATAATGTTAAACTCATGAGTAGTATAATAGTAAAATTAAGCTGACACGTCTATGCTGGTTGAACATATTCTAATAAGTATAGGTACTATCCAGCAACTCCTCAGAAACGGTAGTTTCCATCTTCACCAGCTCATTAAAGATAAAGTCCAAATTCAAAATTGCCATAAGTTTGTGGTTCTCATCAAACAGCGGTTGAGCGCTTGTTATTATCAATCGATCGGTATAATTCGAGAAATAGAGATCAGAGGTAAACGGCTCTCTGGTTTCCAGAACATGTTTGAACCAAATCCGGTCAATGAAATTTTTATTCTTTAAATTTCTAAAAAAAGAACCTTCACCATGTTGTGTATGTACCTGACTCAATCTCTCACCCTGAAGATTTGTAACCGCAGCAAACTGAATTGATGGCTCTCTTTTTAGTAGTTCCTTGAGTGCCGTCTGAATTTTCTCTGCATCAAGATGCTCCATTTCAAGTTTCCCGGAAATTCGAATAGCAATTTTCTCTGCAAAATGATTTGCGTTTTTTATAGCCACGGAAAAATCTGACTCAAAAAGTCTAGGAATAAAGTGTTTTGCCTGAGCAATTAGTTCTTCAGCTGAAATACTCGTAATTCTCCCCTGTTGATACTGTTCCATTACCCAATTGTAAATTTGTTTCACTCCCGGATGCCGTTTCCCAACAGGTTCTGTCTCTTTCTTAACTACTGCCTCTATATTATCATTCAACCATCTGGCAATACCGGCCATTCCTGATTTATCCGTAACCATAACTCGAATAGGACGATTCAGAATTGTACCAGTATCAAAAATATTATAAATCTCTTCATTTTTCAGGATACCGTCAGCATGAATACCAGCCCGGGTAGTATTAAAATCATCTCCAACAAATGGGTAATTGTTAGGAACAGGTGCTAATATCTCATGCTTATAATATTCGGCTATTTCATCAATAACGGTAAGATCCATACCATTTGTACTTCCGGTTAATCCTGCATATTCAATTACAGCCCCCTCCAAAGGTGGGTTTCCGGTTCTCTCCCCAAATCCCAACAGGCTTGCATTAAGAGAAGAGACCCCATACAACCATGCAGTTGATGCATTTGTATGCACTTTGTGAAAATCATTATGCCCATGCCATTCAAGGAACTCAGAAGGATACCCTACTACATTACGCAGAGCATGAATCATTTTAGGAATTGAACGGGGCAGAACTGCTCCGGGATAGGTTATACCATACCCCATGGTATCACAAAGTCGTATTTTAACAGGAACACCCGATTCTTCAGAGAGCCGCAGAAGCTGCTGAGCAAAAGGAAGTACAAATCCGTAAAAATCTGCACGAGTTAAATCTTCAAAATGACAGCGAGGGATAATATTTTGTTCAAGTGCTGTTTTTACCACACCAAGATATTTATCAAGCACAGCGGCACGTGTAGTCTTCATTTTAAGATAGATATGATAATCTGAAACGGATGTGAGTATCCCTGTCTCTTTCAGCCCAAAATCTTTAACCAACTTAAAATCATCAGAGTTTGCACGTATCCACCCGGTTATTTCAGGATAGGTATGGTTCT
>CAZMOX010000189.1:0-4333 GCA_964567895.1 uncultured Spirochaetales bacterium
TTCCTTCAGAAAGCACACGAAATTTGTCATACACATGATATCCCTACCCTGGTAGATGAAATTCAGTCCTGTCTCTGGGCACCTGATCATTTTCTCTATAAAGAGTATGGACTGCATCCCGACTTCGTCTCTGTCGGCAAGGGATTTCCCGGCGGACAGTATGCTTCATCAAAGATTCTCCTTACCGAAAAGATGGATAACCTCAATCAATTTGGGGCCCTGGTAACCAATGGACAGGAGGAACTTGCTTCCCTGGCCTATCTGATAACCATAATTTTCAGTCATGAGAATAGAGAGATAACAAAACAGATTGGTGAGTATTATGAAGCTGAGCTTAAGAAACTGGCAGCTAAATACTCTACAGTTATCACCAAGATAGAGGGACTTCGTCATTTATCATCACTAGTCTTTAAATCAGCAGAGACTGCCGCAGAGTTTGCTGCCATCATCCGCAGCAGAGGATATGATATCAGCGCCCAAACCTATAAGGCAAACTGTCCTCCCGCTGCTTTGACAAAAATTCCATTAATAGCAGACAAAGAACTGGTTGATGCCTTCATCGCCTGTATGGATGATGTACTGAAGAGCTACTAATCATAGTAAGGAATTAAATCAATGGCAAACTCATTATCAAATCGTATAGAAAACATGCAGTTTTCTCCAATCAGAAAGCTTCGTCCATTAGAGCTTGAAGCAATTTCCAGAGGTGTTGAAGTGCTGCACCTGAATATCGGCCAACCTGATATCCCCACTCCTTCCAGCTTCTGGGAAGAGGCAGCCGCAAGCTCTGATATAACGACCGGCGAGAAAGTTCTCGCGTATGGACCCTCGGATGGACTGCCTGAGTTTAAACAGGTTCTATCGGATTATTATCATCGTCAGCATATAACACTGCTCCCGGAAAACATCATGGTTACAACAGCAGGAAGTGAGGCTATTTTGTTCACCCTGATGGCTATATGTGATCCTGGTGATGAGATCATTGTTCCCGAACCCTTCTACACAAACTACAACGGCTTTGCGGCAATGGCAGGTGTAACAATCAAGCCCATTTCCACCTCTATTGAGAGCGGATTTGCCCTTCCTGCGACTGAAGATTTCGCACAACTCATCACTGAAAAGACCAGGGCTGTGCTTATCTGCAATCCCAACAATCCAACTGGTGCTGTGTATCCGGTAGATGCCATAGATGCATTGATTAATCTCTGTTATGAGAATGCTCTATTTCTGATTGCCGATGAGGTTTATCGTGATTTTACCTACGAGTCAGAACCAGTAAGTATCCTGCAGCGACCCGGCGTAGAGGATGTCGGTATTGTCATTGACAGTCTTTCCAAGCGCTACAGTGCCTGCGGTTCACGCATTGGGGCTATCTGCTCATATCATAAGGAGTTTCTCTCTCAGGTGTTGAAGTGTGCTCAGTCCAGACTCTGTCCTCCTACGCTGGAACAAATAGCTGCCGTAAGTCTGGTGGCAACGGGAGATTCGGCTGTTTTAGAGATGAAAGAGGAGTACCGCAGGCGGATAGCAGTTATTGATGAAGTTATCGGCAGTGAAGAGGATATTCTCTATTCCCAACCTCAGGGTGCTTTTTATTCAGTCTTAAAACTGCCGGTGGATAATGCCGAAACTTTTGCAGCATTCATGTTGAAAGATTTTCAGTCAGAGGGCACAACTGTACTAGTAGCACCTGCTGCAGGTTTTTACCAAAGTCCGGGAAAAGGGATAGATGAGATACGAATTGCAGCAGTACTGAAACCCAAAATCATGCGTCAGGCACTTACTATTCTTATTAAAGGTCTACGGGAATATCAGAGGCTTCAAACTCATTGAATCCGAACACTAAATTTATTTGATACTTAATAGATTCACATTACATAATAAGCGAAAACAAAAATATATTGTAACTCATTGAATCTGAATTTTTAATTGATGAGAATAGGATAAAACACTTGGCAGACATTTGGTGATATTGTCAGAGATATTTTATGAAAAACGATTATATAACTTGAAATTTGATTATTTTATCCCTATTTTCATGAAATGAGGTTTTTTCAAAATTATTAATTTTGAAAAACCGACCTATAGTCAGAAGTTTTTGATTGATTGTAATTACTTATATTATAACATATTTATTATCAAAAACTTCATAAGGCTATTTCTATAAATCTTTGATTTATGAAATTGCCTCAATTACTATTAGATATTTCATTGAACAGTTCCTCTGTTATAACAATTTCCTTATCATCTAATTTTAGAAACTCCCGTTTCCTAGCTCGTTTTGACAGATTTAAGATGAAAGATGACTTTGAGATGGTTTTTTTGGAAATCTGTAGATTTAATAGAAAAAAAGAGTTTACGATATCCTTATAGAAGAGAGAATATTCTTAAGAATGCACAGGTACGTACATTGGAAGGCTAATTATCCTTACCGTTTTAGTGTCAGAAAGACGAGATTCTGAATGTGTTTTGTTCTTAACTAAAGATATTTCTCAGCAGATTGCTGGCAATGATAGGCAATAATCTCATAAGGTGGATTATACGAGTCTATCAGCACCCTTGATGCTTCAAAATCTCTTTCGGCATAATTCACCCATTCTGAAGTTCCTTTCTTCATTATACAGCAAATCCTTCAGTTTTTATAACATGTTCCAATGTCCAGGTTTCTTTGCTGCGCTGATCAAATTTCAACTTATCAATAACTATAACATCAAGTGCCCTATCAAGATACTTTCGAATTTCTATTGTCAGCTCAGCTGCGAGTTCAAAGTAATCTTTACTTATTATTGGGAAAACAACACATATATCAATATCACTATCTTTGGCTGCAGAACCTCTAGCCTCTGATCCAAAAATTATAAACTGTGCATCTGGGTATCCATATTTTACAGCTTTCAAACTATCAATGATATTTTGTTCCATATTACCCTACCTATTAGGAGGTTATTGAAAATCATTTCTTAATTTTCAGAATATAACTAAATTTATTAATATGCAATAACATGATATTTTTTCGAGAGATTTTCAGAGTGCAGCAAAAGTAATATCGGCATCCAGATAGAACAGTTTCTACAAAACAATTTATCAAAGGTACAATCCCTTCCAGAGACGTTTTATAAAAGTACTATAGGGAACTATTGAAATGCCATCTTCAGTGACTCGTTCATCTGACCCGGGATAGACAATTAGGTACTGTTTTAGCAATTCTTCTTCTTTCAGCGCGCGTAATCCTTTGAGATCCTTCGGAGCAATCGTCATTTTTGATTTAACTTCAATAGCTGTACTATCATTTAGTATAAAATCAACCTCCTGCCCATTAGTACTTCGCCAAAAACATAAATCTCCCTGCTTTGTATAATCAATATAACTTTTTAGTTCATGATGAATATATGTTTCAAAAGCTTCTCCATACTCAACAGTACCTGATGAAAGATTTTTACGTCTTTGCAGATATCTTGCTATGCCAATATCAAAGAAATAGAATTTTGAGGTGCTGATTGGTTTTCTTTTTAGAGATTTTTTCCATACCGGTAAATCACTCCCTATGAGGGTATCCCTCAGGATCTGAAAATATTCCTGGATTGTTGAGCTGGGAACCTGAGAATCATTAGCTATATTAGTATAGTTGATAATCTGGCTATTACTCAGTGCAGCAATGGTTAGGAATCTACTAAAAGCAGGGATATTTCTTACAAGAGCTTCGGCAGCTATTTCCTCCTGTAAGTAGGTTCCAATATAACTTTCCAGATCTTCATAAGGAGCATCAGAAAAATATATTGAAGGCACAAGACCTATTTCCAATGCCTTATCCAGATCAAAATAGTCTATCAACTCTGTATATATAAATGGGTGCAGATTTCTTATTCTTGCCCTGCCGCCTAGAAGATTAATTCCTTTTCTTTTTAATTTTCGTGAACTCGAACCAGTCAGAAGAAAATGGATATTTTTTTCTTCAATCAAGATCTGCACTTCATTTAATAAAATCGGTAATCGTTGAACCTCATCTATAATGACCACGCTATCCTGAGAAGTAACTAATTCTTGTAGTATATGAGGAGCATAAGCAAACTGTGTGTATGTTTTGGTATCCAGCAAGTTAAAATACTTATAGTTACTTAATCGATTTTTGATTATCCATGTCTTTCCTGTTTGCCGCGGCCCGAAAAGAAAACAGGATTTATGCAATAAAACTTGTTCCAGATCTAAGGATCTTTCAATATATTTCATTACTCTACTCCTCTAAACCCAGGATCCTGAGAATGAAATAAGGATTCCTGAATCTCCTTAATCAGTATATCTAAATATTAGAATTTAGCAAGTGTCCCGGTGATTT
>CAZMOX010000190.1:0-4307 GCA_964567895.1 uncultured Spirochaetales bacterium
TATCTAATACAGTGTTATCTTTGGTAATAAAATGCGGAAATAACTGCTCAAAAGGGGAATCTATTGACTCATACATTTCTGAAATTTCTTTTGCATTATCCTCATAATAAGCTGCAGTTTGTTTATCCATAAATAAATAGTATGAGATTGATCATTTCTGTCAAGTGGTATGGTTGATCTGATTGTAAAATGTAGAGAATCTTACGACACTTTGTAATTATTCCTTTGTATTAATCATAAATTAGGGATAAGATAATTTATAGATGATAATGAGTAAATTTGATCTCTTTAAAACAAAGATGTAAACTGGTTATGAGTGGTGAGTTTGCATTAGCTGAAGGAAAAAAAGGTGGACAGTTCTATACTCCCCGGAGTGTTGTTGAGCTGCTCGTTGGAATGCTTGAACTGTTTAAGGTAAGAGTTTTTGATCCTTGCTGTGTATCGATAGCTCTCAAGTACGGTGGAATAATGAGGGTTCCTTTCTCAATGATGCACATAAAGATTTAAAGGCTGATTATGTTATTGCTAATCCTCCTTTTAATGACAGTGACTGGAGTGGGGATCTGTTACGGAAAGATGGAAGATGGCTGTATGGACTACCTCCAGCAGGGAATGCTAACTATGCCTGGATACAGCACTTTCTCTATCATTTAAGCCCCACAGGGCAGGCAAACGGAGTTGACAGATGAGTGATAGTAATAAAATAGCACCAATAGATACTATTCAAAATCAGATTTTTACTATTCGCAGTGTGCAAGTGATGTTCGATAGTGATTTGGCAGAAATATATGGCGTTGAAACTAAATATCTAAATAGATCGGTTAGTAGAAATATCGATAGATTTCCTGAAAAGTTTAGATTTCAACTAACTAAAATAGAGTTTGAAGAGTATGAAAAAAACTTGAGGTTCCAATTTGGCACCTCAGAAAATGAAGAAGAAATTTTGAGATCACAAATTGTGATCTCAAAAGAAAAGCGTGGAGGAAGGCGATATTTACCTTTCGTTTTCACAGAACAGGGTGTATCTATGCTTTCTGCTGTTCTCCGAAGTGAAACTGCTGTTAAGGTTAGCATCCAAATTATAGATGCTTTTGTGGAAATGAGAAAATTGATCTCTCAAAATGCAAGCTTTTTTCAGAGAATTAATAATATTGAACAAAAACAGATTACAAGTGATATCAAGCAGTTAGAAACCGATAATAAAATAGACGCTATTTTAGATGCCATTGAAGCAAGAGAGATAAAACCCAAACAAGGCATCTTCTACGATGGGCAAATTTTTGATGCCTGGAAGTTTGTCTCGGATCTTATCCGTTCTGCTGAAAAATCAATCATTCTAATAGATAACTATGCAGAATGGTTTGCGGGTCGATCTGAGCAGCTCTCAGAAGTAAGATTGAAATAAAATTGATGACAATGTAGGGTATTTACGAGAAGAGGAAGTATGCGGACAGAAGCAGAAACACGAAAAGAACTTATTGATACAAAACTCAATGCAGCAGGATGGGATGTAAATAATCACACCCAGGTATCACAGGAATTCGACATTTCAGTTCCTATACCTGATTCAAATCATAGATTTGAATTTGAAGTAGCAGAACCGCGAACCCGGTATGAGGGACATCAATATAGTGATTATGTGCTATTTGGACGTGATGGTAAGCCCGTGGCTGTGGTAGAAGCAAAAAAAACATCCAAAGATGCTGAAGTTGGCAGAGAACAGGCGAAACAGTATTGTTACAATATTCAAAAACAGTATAACGGAGAATTGCCGTTTTGTTTCTATACAAATGGACTTGAGCTATACTTCTGGGATCTGGAGAGTTATCCGCCAAGAAAGGTTTTTGGGTATCCTACACAGGATGATTTTGAGCGGTTTCAATATATACGGAAAAACAGGAAGAAACTGGCCAATGAGCTTATTAATACTGAAATAGCCGGAAGAGATTATCAGATTCGTGCAATCCGGGCAGTGATGGAAGGAATTGAGAAGAGACAGCGGAATTTTCTTTTAGTGATGGCTACCGGTACGGGAAAGACAAGAATATGTATTGCCCTTGTAGATGCGCTTATGCGAGCAGGTTATGTTGAACGGGTGTTGTTCCTGGTTGATAGAATTGCACTGCGTGATCAGAGTTTAGCTGCCTTCAAAGAACATCTACCCAATGAACCCCGGTGGCCGAAGGTCGGTGAGAAGAGTATAGTAAAAGATCGACGTATCTATGTTTCAACCTATCCTACAATGCTCAATATCATAAGGGATGAAGAAAACACTCTTTCGCCGCACTTTTTTGATTTAATTGTGATTGATGAAAGCCATCGCTCCATTTATAACACATACGGAGAGGTGCTGGAATATTTCAAAGCAATCAGCCTTGGACTCACCGCAACGCCAACTGATATTATTGATCACAATACATTCAAACTATTTAACTGCGATGATGGTCTTCCGACGTTTGCCTATACGTACGAGGAAGCGGTGAACAACATTCCGTCCTATCTCTGCAATTTTCAGGTAATGAAGATACACACCAAGTTTCAGGATGAAGGGATCAGCAAGCGGACAATCTCACTTGAAGATCAGAAAAAGCTTCTATTTGAAGGAAAAGAAGTTGCCGAGATAAATTTTGAAGGTACCGAGATTGAAAAGAAAGTTATCAACAAAGGGACTAATGCCCTTATTGTGAAAGAGTTTATGGAAGAATCCATAAAAGATGCTGATGGTGTACTTCCGGGCAAAACGATATTTTTCTGTTCCTCCATGTCACATGCACGGAGAATTGAACAGATTTTTGATGCACTTTATCCCGAATATCAGGGGGAGTTGGCGAAAGTTTTAGTGTCTGATGACTCCAGAGTGTATGGAAAGGGTGGGCTTTTGGATCAGTTTACCCATAACGATATGCCTCGTATTGCTCTTAGTGTCGATATGCTGGATACCGGTATTGATATTAGGGAACTGGTGAATCTGGTCTTTGCAAAACCTGTCTATTCTTATACTAAATTCTGGCAGATGATTGGCCGTGGTACACGTCTGTTGGAATCACATAAAATCAAGCCATGGTGTACGGAAAAAGATCGATTTCTTATCCTGGATTGCTGGGATAATTTTGAATATTTTAAGCTCAATCCAAAAGGTAAAGAAGCCACGGTACAAATCCCGCTGCCTGTACGGTTTGTGGGTATCCGTCTTGATAAAATTGAAAAGGCGATTGATATACAGCATAATGCTATAGCCGAAAAAGAGATCAGAAAACTTCGCATTCAGATACAGGAACTTCCGCAAAACTCGGTGGTGATCCAGGATGCAGCCGCACCATTGCAAAGAGTTATAGATGATAATTTCTGGATAAAAATGACACATGAAAAGATTGAATTTATACGTAATACCATAAAACCGCTTTTTAGGACTGTTTCACAGATTGATTTCAAGCAGATGCGGTTTCAGAAAGACCTGTTGGAAACATCATTGGCAAAGCTGGCAGATGAGAAAGCAAAGTATGAGACCTTGAAGGATAACATTACTGAACAGATTGGTGAACTTCCATTATCAGTTAATGTTGTTGCCAGGGAAGAGGCTATTATCAAGCAGGCACAGACAAATAATTATTGGGCAAAGGCAACAGACGATACATTTGATGTGCTTAATGAAAAACTATCCGCATTAATGAAATACCGTGATGGTAGTACCCAAACACTGGGACCTGCTCAGTTTGACTTTAACGATCTTCTGAAAACTAAAGAGATGGTGGAGTTTGGGCCGGAGCATTCGGCGGTCAGCGTTTCTCAGTACCGGGAAATGGTCGAGAAACTCATCATGGAACTGACAGAGACTAATCCCATTTTGCAGAAAATCAAAGAGGGTGAAGAGGTTAGTGAGGCGGAAGCAGATGAACTTGCAAATTTGCTGCATGATGAGCATCCGCATATCACAGAGGATCTTCTGAAAAATGTATATAATAACCGGAAAGCAAAGTTTATTCAGTTTATCAGGCATATTTTAGGTCTTGAGGTTCTGGAGAGTTATCCGGAGACGGTCACTAAGGCATTTGATGAATTTATTCATAGCCATTCAAATCTCAGCTCCCGGCAGCTGGACTTTTTACATCTTCTGAAAGATTTTATTCTGGAAAAAGAGGCGGTAAAGAAGCGGGATCTGATAGAGCCGCCTTTTACCATTATCCATCCCAGGGGAATTCGTGGTATATTTTCTCCTATGGAGATAAATGAGATTCTGACAATGACAGATAAGTTGGCGGTCTAGATGAAAAAGGAAGTAATTGATGAATAAGTTTATAGATAAGGTG
>CAZMOX010000191.1:0-4278 GCA_964567895.1 uncultured Spirochaetales bacterium
GTATGGGATTAAGCGAAAGGGGTTTAAGGTCAACAGAAACAATTCGCCCTTTTCCTTTCAGTAGTTCTCGGTGAGTATAGAGTGTCCAGCTTCCGGGTGCCGCTCCGATATCAAGTACAGTATTTCCCGGACGAATAATAGTAAATTTCTGTTGTATCTCTTCCAGCTTATACACAGAGCGTGCTGGATACCCCTCTTTTTTTGCCTTTAAAGAGTAATAATCTGGTTGTGATCGTGAATTAGTTCCGGTTTTCTTTGCCATGCGGCAGTATATCACAGACAGGAGTCTGTTTAAATGCGTTTTCAGACCACTGTCATACACAACCTCATAATAAGAGACATATCGAGGAGTCTGTTGGACTCCTTAGGTGATATCTATCTAAAATTCGGTATATTAAGTTATTAAGTAGTATTCTTGCTATCAGAAAGTAATTGCACTAAGATATAAGAAATAAACTTTGTATATGAGTTGAATCGAGTGGATGTACTGCGAAAAATCGGCTTTTTATTCAATATCCCGCTTATTTTCAGCATACTCAGGAGTTATAGTCATCTTTAGAACTGAAACTATTCAAAGAGAATGTTGAATATCTGGGGAAAATGTTTTTCCTAAGTCAACACCTCAAAATTGCGTATTTACACAATCTGGAATTGAAAACTTTTTATATCAAAAAGAGAAGCTTCTTAGGAAGTTGCCGCAATGTGCAAACGGGAATAGAACGTAATAAGTAAAATTCAATTGTCGTTATCTACCTATGGAGTAAATAAAACATTTACTTTTATTTGAATTAGAAGAAAATTATTGATTAATCTATCAAAACGATGTAAATTAGAACTAACGAAGATGAAAGTTAACATTATGTTAACTTTCATTGGCTGATAAAGAACATTTTGAGGAGTGAGTATATGGACATTAAACAAATAGGAACAAATATTCTTTTCAATTTAAATGAACAAAACAAGACTCAAGTAGATTTAGCAGAAGGTTTAGGGGCTTCTAAGCAAGTCGTTAATAAGATTATAAAAGGAAAGAAAGCTATTAAAATACAAGAGTTAGTTGCTATCTCAGAATTTCTTAAAATTTCAATTGAAGATATTATTGATGGAAATAAAACAGTTGATGAAAAAGAATTAGAAGCTATACATCTGTATGGAACTATAGATAATAACGAAACAGCAGATTTTATTTTGTCGTTAATTAGTAATCTTTCAACGATGGAAGAGGAGTTGGCGGCACATGGATTACTCAAATAAACATATAACGTCAGAAATTCTACGACAGATAAATGCCGATGTTGCACTTATGAAACAAGAATACTCATTTAATGCCTCTGGACCTCTAAAAGATGAAATTTTTGAACTTCTTGAAAAGGTAGGTACACTAATATTTTATCCTTTTGAAAAAGAAAATCTTTGGGGTATATATGTATCCAAAAATGAAAAACATTATTTCATAATAAATAGCTCTATAGCTTTTGAAAAGCAAATATTTGCAGGTGCACACGAATTAGCTCATTCATTGGATATAGCTAAAGTTAAATTTGAAATTGTAACTGCTAATTTGATGACAGAGTATGTTGATCATAAGGAATTTGGAGAAGAGTTGAAAAAAGCTGATGCTATAGCCAATAGATTTGCAGCAGAATTGTTGGTAGGTAAAAAGCAACTTCAGGAAAAATTCAATGAATTACCACAAACATATGATTATCTAACAAAAGCAGTATTATTATCAGATATATTTCTAGTGCCTTTTAAAACCATTGTTAAACGCTTTATTGAAATAGGAATATTAGAAGATGATAGTATTATTCAGACTTTATTGAAATATGATAGTGAAACAATAAAAGTAATTTCTGATAGGTATGAATGTTGTAGACGCAACTTAGAAGTCTCGAGGGAGAAGAGACTCGGAGGGTATGTAAATAAGGCTATAATTTTATATGAACAGGAGCTTAGCACATTTGAAGAACTCAAAGAAAGGCTTGAATTGCTTCAAAAAACTCCTGAAGAATATGAAGTTTTTGATGATAATTTCGATATGCATGAATTCCTGCGCTATGCTTCTGAAAATCCAGAAGTAGAGGAAGACTATGACGAAGAAGATTAGTAACTCATTTATTGACACTGATATAATTCAAAAATTAGGCGGATATCGAAGCGATAGTCTTTTGAGAAAATTTTTAACTAGTTTTGGGGGTAATTTATTCATTCATGAATATTTGGTTCAAGAAGAGTTGATTTTTAGAGGACCTGCACTTGATCAATTTAATCAAATGGTTGATGAAGAAGAAATTACGGTAATGAGTATTACTAGCTTGGAAGAAGATGAATTTATAGAATATAACTCAACTGTGCAACTTCTTGCTAGAGAAATGGACGTAGATTTATCGAAGAAAAGAGATCGAAATGCCGGAGAAGTAAAATCAATGGCAATGGCTTATGCTATGGGATTTGAGTATTTTATTTCAGATGATCGTGGAGCAAGGGTTGCAGCCAAAAAGCATTTGCAGAATCTTGATGGATCATGTTTGGAAACCATTCGAATGCGAGATATTATTTTACATATTCGCGAGAATGAAAATTTTTTAGAAATTAACAGAAAAAATGCAAAGCGTTTATACCTTTATGCAACTAATCCTAAGTTGGGGAATAATTCAGTTGAAATTACAAAACTCGAGGAAATAAGTAATAGATTAAAAAAAGATTAAAAAAAGAGTTTGATGAAAAACTATGGCCAATTTAGTGACAAGATGTTGGATTACGATTCCCAGTACGTTTTACCATATTGCCATTATATTGGGAAATGAGATACAAGTTATTTGTAGGTAATGTAATGAAAATATGGGCATTTTACAGCATGAAAGTGTCATTATGTTTCCCTTTTCATAAAAAGGAGCAGACAATGCTAGTTGTCATGGTTTTTGCGAGGGAGCAAAAACGCACGCCACAATATGCATTGCAGCTCATTTAAGTCGTTATCTTCCTGTTCGGGATTACTAAAAATTGAATAAGAACGGAAATACTTAAACAAAGTTGACTACGTAGAATAGTATATAGTATAATACTTAGTAAGGAGGATTAACTATTATGTTATTAGATTCTAGTCAAATAATTCCTATTACAAAACTACAGAAAGAACTAACAAAGAAAGTACGAGAATTATCCAGTTCCGGAGAGGCTCTATATATTCTAAAAAATAACAATATGGAAGCGGTGATGGTACCCTTTGAAGAATATGAATTCTTAAGGAATCTTGAAGATGTCTTTGACCAATTTGAAATCAAGTCTCTGTTAGATTATCGGTTAAAGGATTATAACCCGGAAACAAATATATCATGGGAAAAAGTAAGAGAAGACTCATGACATATAAAATTGAGTTTATTTCGGAAGCAGCCAAAGATTATAAAAACCTGGATGGTAGTATCAAGAAAGTTGTTAATAAGAAAATTGAGGAATTAGCAAAGAACCCTTTATTAGGAGAACAACTTGGAAATAAATTTAATATTGATCTCAGTGGATTTTTTAAATTATATGTAGCAAAAAAGAAATATAGAATTGTCTATAGGCTTATAACTCCCAAAGAGATCGAAATAATTGAAGTTTGGGGAATTGGTAAAAGAGATAAAGAAAAGATTTATAAGATTATAGGGAGAAGATTAATGGGAGAAGATTAATTTTAGCTATAGTCATTCAACAGCGAATACCTTGCAAATTCAAAATTTTGAAGTTGCGTGTTCACACAATTGGGAATTGGAAACTATTTTAGGAATCAAAAAGAGAACCTCCGGTGGAAGATTAGCTCTGGGGGAATGAAAAATATATGGAATAAAAAGATTGGGAAGGGATTAAATAAAATTGAGAAAGCAGCTGAATTCTCAAGTAGGTGATGAGCGAGATCAGAAAGTTCAGGAGTATCTCCAGGGTAGGATAAGTTATAATCCCTGTCAACCGCAGATAAGGAACACATTTAATATTTGAAATTGACAATAAACTACTAAAAGACTATATTAGAATAATAAAGAATAATTTATATTCAGGAGGTGTTTTACTTATGCCAAAAACTGTAACTTTGCGATTAGATGATATTAGTTACAATATTATTAAAAACCATGCAATAGCCGACAATCGTCCACTGTCAAACTATATTGAAACAGCAACCTTAAAGTATATTGAAGAGATAGATTATGTAGATGATTTTGAAATGGAAAACATTTTAAATGATGAAAAATTAATTAGATCATTAAAAACATTTTTTGAACTCAACATCAAGAATTCACT
>CAZMOX010000192.1:0-4245 GCA_964567895.1 uncultured Spirochaetales bacterium
TAAATCTAAAAACCAAATTTTTAATTTGGTTCATTTTTAAGTAATTGACTTCAGAAGTTTTTTGATAAATGTATTATTTTATTGTATCAGAAGTAAGTAGAAATCATCAAAAAACTTCACTATATGGTAGTTCTTTGAAAAATGGACTAAAACCTTCGGTTTTTGTCTTTTAATTTTTTAAAGAACCTCAGGCATTATGAGGATTTCCATGGTTAAATATATTGCAAAACGGCTTCTTCTGCTTATTCCAACACTATTTGGGGTGATAACCCTGGTTTTTTTCATGATTGCACTCTCTCCTGGCGATCCTGCCAGGGTCATGCTTGGAGAGCGGGCAAACGCTGAGCAGATTGAAGAACTGCGTCAGGAATTAGGCTTGGACAAACCGTTAATTCAGCAGTACGGACTCTATTTAAAGAGGGTTGTTCAGCTGGATCTGGGTAAATCAATTGCAACAGGACAAAGAATTACAGATGAGATCAAGGTCCGGTTTCCTGCTACCATTGAACTTGCTATCTGGGCTATGATATTTGCCACTATTGTAGGCATTATACTGGGGGTTACCTCAGCCCGGAAGAGAAACTCCTGGGTGGATTACACTACCATGGGTGGTGCCTTGGTAGGTGTCTCTATGCCGGTCTTCTGGTTAGCACTTGTTCTTATCATGATATTTTCCGTCCGCCTGGATCTGTTACCTACCGGCGGGCGTATGAATGTCAGATACTATTTTGAACCTATCACCAACTACTATGTGTTAGACGGCCTAATTATCCTTTTCAAAACAGGTGATAGTAAATTCATCATATCGGCTCTGCAGCATCTCGTCCTTCCCACAATTGCTCTGGGAACAATTCCGCTGGCTATTATTGCCAGAACGACCAGGAGCAGCATTCTTGAAGTGCTTCATCAGGACTATATAAAAACTGCCCGGTCCGCAGGCATCAGGGAAAAACGGGTTATTTACCGTTACACACTAAAAAATGCATTGCTGCCCATAATAACAGTTATTGGACTGCAATTCGGGTTACTTCTCTCAGGTGCTATACTTACAGAGACTATTTTTGCCTGGCCGGGTATTGGAAAGTGGATTTATGTATCTATTGGTGCCAGAGATTATCCCGCTGTACAGGGTGGAATAATATTTATATCGACCTTCTTTGTACTTATCAACCTGGTGGTTGATATTTTGTACTCTGTTATCAATCCCAAAGTAAGGCTTCAGTAGGGGGAACAATGGCTAATAAAGATGTAAATGTAAAAAATAGTATTAAAATAGAAACCGTTCTTAAAGAACCGGGACCATGGTCTGAATCCTGGTATAATCTCAAAAAAAACAAAGGAGCTATGACCGGATTATTTATTATTGTAATCTTTATACTCATGGCTCTTTTTGCACCGTTCATATCTCCTCATGATCCTGAAGCACAGACAATAGCTATGAGGAAATCTCCGCCGTTAACAGAAGGATATCTTTTGGGAACAGATGATTTGGGAAGGGATATGCTGTCACGGCTCATCTATGGTTCACGAATATCTATGATCATTGGTGTCGTTTCTGTAGGGATTTCTCTTGTATTCGGCCTGTTAATAGGCGTTATCTCCTCCTATTACGGGGGATGGATTGATAAATTTATTATGCGGATTATCGACATAATGCTCGCATTTCCTTACATTCTCTTAACGATTGTTATTGTAGCAATACTTGGCCCTTCATTAACTAATGCCATGATTGCCATAGGTATATCACAGATTCCCAAGTATGCACGTGTGGTTAGAGCCTCTGTGCTGGCAGAAAAAGAGAGTGATTATGTATTGGCTGAACGTTCTTTGGGCACCTCTGATCTTGAATTGATGTTTAGAACCATTCTTCCCAACTGTCTCTCTGCAACGATTGTACAGGCCACCCTGGGTGTAGGTGAAGCAATACTCAGCTCCGCCGGACTCTCTTTTCTTGGGTTGGGAGCACAACCGCCAACACCCGAATGGGGACTTATGATAGCCAGCTCAAAAGAGTTTATTACCAACGCATGGTGGATTGTAACCTTACCGGGTATTGCAATCCTACTGGCAGTTCTCGGGTTTAATTTACTTGGGGATGGAATACGGGATATTTTAGATCCAAGGATGAGGGAGTAATTAAGTCATGACAGAATTAAACAAAACAACCCCAAACACAGATTCAGAAAATCCCGACAATAAAAAAGAAATTCTTTTGGAGATGGAAAATATCAATGTTTCTTTCTATGTTCAGAGGGGTGTTATCAGGGCAGTCAAAAATTTATCTCTAAAAATACATAAAGGGGAAACTCTTACGTTAGTGGGCGAGTCAGGCTGTGGGAAATCAGTTACTGCCCATACCATCAATCAATTAATTCCTATGCCGCCGGGTAAAATTGAGAGCGGTTCGGTCAAATATCGCGGCAGAGATTTACTGAAACTTAAAAAGTCTGAAATTGAGGCTCTTCGGGGCACCCAAATATCTATGATTTTTCAGGAACCTATGACTGCACTCAACCCGGTTTTTACAGTCGGTGAACAAATTGCTGATGTATTTATGTCTCATCAAAAAATGAAGCATAAAGAGGCATTCAGTAAAGCTATTGAACTACTGGATTTAGTAAAAATCCCGTCACCGGCTGAAAGAGCAAAGAGTTATCCTCATCAGCTTTCCGGGGGAATGCGGCAGCGGGCTATGATCGCAATGGCTCTGGCCTCTCCGGAACCGGGTCTGATGATAGCCGATGAACCTACAACGGCTCTTGATGTAACTATTCAGGCGCAGATTCTGGATCTGCTATCTGATTTAAAGAAGAAAATTAATATGTCATTACTCCTGATAACCCATGATATGGGCGTTGTTGCAGAGATGGCTGATAGGGTTGTTGTTATGTATGCAGGATCTAAAGTTGAAGAGGCTGATGTTTTTCAGATATTCGATGAGCCCTGCCATCCATATACTCTGGGATTATTAAATTCCCTCCCCTCAAATCCAAAGTATAAAAATTCCACACGGCTTGAAGCAATTGACGGCACCGTTCCGGATCTGCTGACATTAGGAGACGGCTGCCCCTTTGAAAACCGCTGCATCTATGCAACCGCTATATGTAATGAATCATTTCCACCAGCATTTGATCTGGGAAACGGGCATACTGTGTGGTGTCATAATCATACAAAAATAGATAGGAGTACCAACGTTGAATAGGACTGATAACAATACAGATATTTTAGAAGTAAATGGACTGAAAAAGTATTTTGAAGTCACATCTCAGGGTATTCATAAGGAAAAAAGAGAAATTAAAGCTGTTGATGATGTCTCTTTTACGATAAAAGAGGGCGAAATTTTGGGAATTGTCGGTGAGTCCGGGTGTGGAAAGTCAACCTTGGGAAAGACAGTCCTCCGCCTTCATGATAAAACAGAAGGTTCTGTTTTATATCGCGGAAAGGACCTTTTTGCCAAAAACAGACAGGAAATGAAAGATATTACCCGTCATATTCAAATGATATTTCAGGACCCTTACTCATCTCTGAATCCCCGTAAAAAAGTAGGCAGTATCATTGGACAACCGCTGCGGATTCACAAGCAGGGAACAACAGCTGAAATTAGCGAGCGGGTGGAACATCTTCTGGATGAGGTTGGTTTGAACCCACGCTATCGGGGACGATATCCGCATCAATTTTCAGGTGGGCAGCGCCAGCGAATCGGTATAGCCAGAGCTTTAGCACTTGATCCTGATTTTATTGTCTGCGATGAAGCCGTTTCAGCTTTAGATGTATCAGTACAGGCTCAAATTCTCAATCTCCTGCTTGATCTTCAGGACAAATACAAATTCACCTATATGTTTATTGCACATGATTTAGCTGTAGTAGAATTCATCTCAAGCAGGATTATGGTTATGTATCTCGGGCGAATGGTTGAGATGGCAGATAAGGATGATCTTATACAGCGTCATATTCACCCCTATTCCAGGGCTCTTTTTAAGGCATTCCCAGCTACAAACCCAAGGGAGCGGGCTTCCAAAGAAAAAGTCGTTATGGGAGATGTCCCCTCACCCATCGATCGGCCTGCAGGCTGCCATTTTCATCCCCGCTGCCCTTTGGCAGAACCCCGATGTAAAGAGGCTTATCCGCCGTTGCGGGAAATAAGTCCGGGACACAGTGTTGCCTGCTGGGTGGTGTAGTAAGGCTACTGACGGGCAAAAAAATTTAATGGTATATGAGTTTTTCTTTTATCAACCCATAAAAAAC
>CAZMOX010000193.1:0-4204 GCA_964567895.1 uncultured Spirochaetales bacterium
TCTAAAAGTTTTGATTATATGCAACGCTTCAATTATCCGCCCCACGCCCAGATCTACATGATGACACATCCCATGGTAACGCCTTATCAGATCCTTCCATCCCTTTGTCGTGTTGAGATCAAAATCCTCAGCCGCTTCACCACCAAAATAGCGATAATAGTCTGCTTGTAATCTATTCTTTGGATGTCTTTCGGAGCCACAGAGATCATTGAAATTGGCAGGAAGAGGAACTTGGATTTCTGATCTGAAATCGTTGAACGGTCCAGTATAGGGGGGGTGAGGTTCTAAAAATCCGATATACAATATAAATGGTTCTTCGGAACTTTCTTGAATGAAACGTTCAGCTTGTTCTGCAAGATAATCTATTTTGGTAAATTCTTTTGGTAAATTCGCAGTTTCTGTTCGTGAAAAACGATCCCCACTATCTGGATATATTCCCTGATTATTTGTCAACCAATCGTGATAAGTAGAATAAGTATCAATATTTCTTTTTTGGCTATAATGCTTCCAATACTGATCTTCTGTGGAAATCCAATTTTGAAAACCTCGTTGGGCAAAGACCTCATCACCAAGATGCCATTTTCCAAAATAAGCGGTCTTCCATTCACCGGTAGGTAACATTTCCGGTAGAGTTGGTACATCTTTATCCAGATGAAGATTGTTTTCTGAACAACCTGTAGCATGTGGGTACAACCCGGTAAGCAGAGATGAGCGAGATGGAGTACAAATGGGCTGTGTACAGTAGGCATTTTCGTACCGCGTTGCTCCCTCGGCCAGGATGTCGATATTTGGTGTTTGTGCAAAGCTGTTACCTGATACTCCCAGCGTATCAGACCGCTGCTGGTCTGTAAGAATAAAAACTATATTTGGTTTTCTTGAAATTATGTTACTCATTTTCTTCTCCTCTCTTCCAGGCTTAAAACAAAGCCATCTTTCTGCCAATGTTCCTGATACCATTCCAGATGAGTCATACACTGCATGGAACTCCGTGTGTTTGCGTTCACCCTACGTCCTTCTAATTAATTGTCCACACTTATCTTCTGCCTTGCATACAGCTTAACGTCGGTTGTAGTGTAATCATTCCATGCGGTCTCGGCCTCCCACTGATCAAGATTTGTCTTCAGCGTCCGTTCAATGTCCCGGTACTCCCGGGACCCTGCTAAATTCTGCATCTCGTAGGGGTCATGAGTGAGATCGAACAGCTGCACCGCGTCATCAACAGAATCTCGGTAGGTCCGATTCCCGCAGTATTGCAGATAGTCTTCCCACTCCCAGAGCCCTTCTTGTTCCATCCTGTTGTATTTCATGGAAGGTGTCCTGATGCCCCGATCACCTGCAATTGATTCTATGATGGCATAGTTTTTTCCTGTAGAGGCTTTCTCTCCCCGAATGACGGCAGACAGATCCTGACCTTGAACTTCTCCAGGCGCTTTGATTCCCAGAAGACCCAGAATAGTAGGCATGACATCTATAGTGGAGATTATCTGCTGAGAGTTTCTCCTCACAGGAATCTGTCCGGGCCAGCTAAACACCATTGGTATGCGAATGCTCTCTTCGGTGTTTCGCATTTTGTTGAAAAGACAGTGGCTTCCCAGGTTCTCTCCATGGTCTGACAAAAACAGAAATATGGTATTCTCCAGAAAACCGGAGTCGCGGAGAATCTCCGTCATTTTTCCCACATAATCGTCAACGCATTTAATCATACCGTAATACATTGCCGTCAAAGCTTGTAAATCAAATCCTTCAGGCATGGGAAGCTGCCGCCCCTGAAGCCTGAACGCTGCTCCCCACATATAGGTTTGCAACCAGAAATCCTCCGATTCTTTATCCTGTACCATCTCGGCATTTGGCCTCAGAACCGTTTCTTCCGGCGCATAGTGCTTAAGGTAGGATTCCGGCATGTCACTGTAGGGAAAATGGGGCGGAGAGACATTGAAATAGAGAAAAAAGGGGTTATCCCTATTGCTATCAATGAACTTCCTGGCACAATCAATCTCAAAATCGGGTCCGAAGCCCTCTGTTCGGGTTTTTTCACCATTAATGAAGTAATCCTGATCAATATTCCGATGCGGCTCTGCTGGATACACAGCTTTGTCGAAACCAATCAGGTCGGGCCTGACAGCGACATGCCATTTGCCTATTAGCGACGTTCTGTAACCATTCGCTCTTAGAACTTCGGGCAAAGTCTCATTCTTGAGAACCAAACGCTCGTCAAATCTTGACACATTCTTCCAGTTGGAGAGTCTGCCGGTGCAGGTTCTTGAATATTGCCCACTGAGCAGAGAGGAACGAGACGGTACACATAAAGGGCTGTTGCACACAGCCTGTTCCATGTGGCATCCACGATCTGCAAGGTTCGAGATATTCGGCGTTTTAACAATTGGGTGCTGATTTAGCGAGGTCTCGAAAACCCTCATCTGATCACATTGAAAAACGACTATATTGGGTTGTTTAGCTTCAATATTGGGTCTTTTTTGTTTTTCCATATTAATATAAATCCTTTAAATTTCATCTTTTTATATTTGAATCTGAAAGTATCTTAGACCAATGGTCCGGTGTTTAACCCGGGATAGGGCCTTGTCCAATTCCGCTTGCCAAATGACTGGTCATTAGTCAGAGAGCCTGGCAACTTCAATACCGAATGCCCCTTGGGGAGATTTTCAAATACAGAACACTGGAGAACTCTATCCAGCCTCCTGAAATCATTGGCAAAGTGTTTGTCTTCTGCGATATTGTTTAACTCATCGGGATCGAGGTGACGATCAAAAAAAGTGACCTCCCCTGTTTTGTATCGACTCAGCCGGAAGCGGCCATCATCTATCATCCAGCCTGTAAAAAGGCTACCTATAAGATATTCATGCCCCTCTCCAAGAGGACGGGAATCCATAACAGAAGGTTTTTCTACCCCGGCCCATTCCAGGATCGATGCCGTCAGGTCACTCAGGGATACAAGGTTTGAACAGACACCGGATTCAATACCCGGACCACGAAGGATCATCGGGATTCTGATGCTGGACTCATAGAACAGAGCTTTTCCCATCATCCTGTGATCTCCAAGTAAATCCCCGTGGTCAGAGGTATAGACGATAATGGTATTATCATACTGTCCGATTTCCTTCAGGGTGCGGATGATGCTCCCAACGGCCTCGTCAATCCTCGTTACAAGAGCTGCATAGTATGCCCGGATAGAACCGATATCATGTTCATCAAGAGATGAGTAATCGATACCACACCAGTCTTTTTTGTGGGAATCTATAAAATTCTGATACATCCCGGGCAAGTTAGAATCATCTGATAATCCGATCGCCTTTGGCATGTCCGATGGCTGATAGAGGTTTGCTGATTCATCATCGGGATCATACGGATCATGAGGTCCCGGAAATCCGACCATAAGCGCAAATGGCTGATCGGAATTTTGCCTGGATTTTATGTAATCACACGCTTCTTCTCCCGTCCAATGGTCTGGACTGAGGTTGGCAGGTAGATGAGACACCATGGAGCCTTTCCCTTCTTGGTAACCGGGAACATTCTGAGCAGGTTCCTTTCTGAATCCTTGTGCCTCGAGGTAGTCGCTGTAATCGTCCTGAATTAGAGGGTATCGTTTGTCTTCACATATCCGCCTGTAATCAAATCCCATATCGACATCCCAGGGGTAGAAGTGCATTTTCCCGATTGCCGCCGTATGATATCCGGTGCCGGATAATAATTCCGGCCAGGTCTGGATACCTTGCTCAGTCCGGTTAGGGGGAATAAAACACCCATTGGAGAGAACACCGGTTCTCATTGCGTTCATTCCGGTCAGCAGAGCCGTACGGGCCGGAACGCAAAGTGGCTGAGTGGAATAGGCTCTATCATACCGAAGCCCGGTGTGCGCAAGGGAGTCGATATGGGGCGTCTGTATGAATTCCGATCCGTAACATCCGAGAAAATCCCCCCGGTGCTGATCCGGGAAAAGAATCACGATGTTTGGTCTGTTGATTTTCTCCATTAGATATCCTCCCTATATTTTTCCCAGTTCATAAATCCCGGCATCTCCCACCGCTTTTCAAGATATGCCTGCCATGAACTATTCATTTTTGAAAATTTATCCTTTACATATTCATCAAAAATATCTCCATGGCCATAAATCCTGGGATCGTTGGTTTCTTCCAGCTTTACCTTCAATTGCTGCCACATTTTTACCTTTAAGTCCCTGAATTCTTCT
>CAZMOX010000194.1:0-4156 GCA_964567895.1 uncultured Spirochaetales bacterium
TCTGTATACGATCCAATGCATTCTGATGATGATCTCTTATTTTCATGGTAGTTGAGTAGAAGGAAAACCATGATGATTCCAGACGCTTTACCATAAGTATATACAGCATTTTTACCAGGAATCTATCCCTCTGTCTGTCATCATGGAGAACATCTTTTTCTATTGATTCTTCCAAATAGAAGGAGGGCTGGTAACCTGACAACATGGGAGGGAACCGTTCAACCAGCTCCTCAAAGGTATCATAGTTTCCCAGCTTATGAGGAGTAACAAAGAGATTAATTGGTTTTTCCTTTTTAGGAAAAATTAGATTAGTATCCTGGCCTGCTATCATCTTTCTTGTTCTGGCAACTGTAAGAGAATCTGTTAATGTAAAGAAATTATCAGGTAGATTCCTTACAAATTCAGATATTCGGGGATTATTATCATTTCTCCATTCGCCAAAGACCTTTTGTGCCGCTCTGAAAGAATATTCAAGATTCCGAACTCCTAATGACTCCTCAAACCCATTCTTTTCTCCTTTCACCATAAGTTTAAATTGATTTCTGATATCGTTTAAGGAGTTGTTGATGGGAGTTGCAGAGAGAAGCAGAACCTTTATATCTTCATTGGGTTTAAGAATTGATTCCATCAAAAATTTGTAGCGATTGGATTTATCATTTCTAAGATTATGACTTTCGTCAATTACTATCAACTTTGGACGATCATTTGTAAAAAACTTATCTGCCCGATCCTCATACTTTTCAAGTCGTTCCTCAATTAAATCAGTATGAAATCGAATAAAAAAATCAAACTGGTCTTTCTCAAATCGAGATTCCTGATGTTTTTTATACCTTTTCCAGTTATGCTCCAACTTTTTGGGGCATATCAATAAGATCTCACGACCTTGTAATTGAAAAAACTTCATTACTGCCAGAGCAGTCCATGTTTTCCCCAAACCAACAGCATCTGCCAGAATGGCTCCATTATATTTTTGGAGCATACGAATTAAACTTAAAACACCTTTTTTTTGAAAATTATACAGGATATTAAAAATATCAGAGTTTTCAAGCCTTCCGACCTGTCTGTTAAAATCGGGATCATTGTCATCATTGACAATCTGACTTCCAAACAGTTCAAACAGGATTTTATAGTATATTTCTCCTGGTGAATATTTAATAAAAATCTTTTCAATTTCACCTATAAGATACTCTTTGAAATCCACTTTACTTTTTGATCCATCTTTATGGATAATGGTTTTTTGTTTATGGGCATGGTGGTTATTCCATAGAGTTTCAAACCAGTCAACTAACTCTTTGTATTGATTATTATTTCCTGTTTCCGCTATATTAAGTTCAATATTGCTTGTCGCTTTTAATCCAATCCCGGATTCGGTAAGATTTGAACTTCCAGATATAAAATACTTATTCCGGTCATTACTATCCTCAGGATAGAAAAGATAGTTTTTAGCATGACAAAAGTTGGGTTCCAGTGTTTTTGTAATGACTTTTTGCTGTTTTAGAAAATTAACAGCCTCCTGAGCAGCTCCTTTTAATTTAAGAGCAGCTTCAACAGTGATATTTTCACTTAAAAGGTCTAAAGGGCGGTGCTCTTCCCTATCAATATGAACAATGTCTCCAAGAATCATTCTGAAATGATCTATTTTGCTATTTACCTTATTTGAGAGATAAGCTAATACTCCTATAGTAAAATAACCGGTTACAATATCTAATGAACCATTTTCTGTATAATCTGAAAGCCATTCATAGACTTTTAAGTTTTCATTTTTGTTATCTAAAATCATTTATTAGTATGTTCCTTTATTCTTCTGTATAAATAGAGAAAATGAGGTACTCCTTAATTTATCATTTACCAACATAATTCATATAAAAGAAAAACTCGCTTTTTGAAAAATCTCAAGACCTAGTAGCCTAATATTTTTAATATCCCAGAATTCGTAAAGAAATAAACAAGCGCAACCTTCTATTATATAATAAATTAATGATAAAAACTTATGTACTTGGAGGGTAAGCTTGAATATTCATATAAATTCTACATCATCTACACTGAATAGCATAGCAGAAATTCCCTTGGCAGGCAAAATTTTAGAAAAATATGGTTTTCCCTCAGAATCTTCTTCTTATATTACAGAACGAGTATAGCAGGTACTCATAAACTGTCCAGCTTCTGGGTTGGGGACGAATGAATCTTGCAGAAGAAGAACCATTTTGCAATGACCTACTTTTTGTGAATCACTGAGCTTCCCTATTTCCCGGTAGCTATCAAAGTATTACTGATGGACAATTAAAGACAAAAAAAGAAAAGACATTATTCTTATGATGCATTCTGTAAAAACATCTATTTGGCTTTGTAACGTTTCTTACGGCTGAAAATTTACTGCCTTGTTTTGAAATTTAATATAGATTCAGAATATTGTATTTATCTTATTTCCTATTGCAAGGATAAATAAAAGATGGGCTGGTGCAGATGGATAAACGCATTCATGTTATTTAGGTAATTGGGGATGAGTTAGAAATAATGGAAAGAGTATAATAGATTTCAGAAAGGGCGTTTATCATCGCAGTTTTTTCAAAACTGCTAAATTTCCCATTGCAAGGATTAATAAAAAAGACAGGATAAAATCCTGTCTTTTTTATGTAACTGGGCTGGGTGGGGTTGTGTTGAACTGCAAAACCCATATCTTTAAGACATGTACAGATTTTTATGTTCAAGACTAGTAAAACAGTTATTAAATTACTTGAAGATTCAATTTATACAGTATACTATCATACACATGGTAGTTGATAAAAAGATTTTGAATGAAATCATATCCAGATTTATTAAATTATATCATCCTCAGGCCATATACCTTTTTGGCTCCCATGCATGGGGCACTCCGACTTCTGAAAGTGATCTCGATTTTTGTATAATTCTAAATGAATCAGATCTTTCTCAAGTCGATAGAATAAGAATTGGTTTGAGAATTTTACGAGATGTGCATATACCTGTAGATTTGCTTGTTCTTACAAAAAATGAAATTATGGAAAGAGTTAATCATCCATCGACTCTTATTTATAAAGTGTATCATAAGGGAATAAAGCTTTATGAAGCCGCATGAAGAGTGGTTATTTAAAGCTGCTCATGATATTGAGTCTGCTATCGTTTTATTGGGTTCTATGAATTCCTTATTTGATATAGCTATTTATCATACTCAACAATGTGCTGAGAAGTCATTGAAAGCTTTTCTTGCATTTTATTCCAGAGATATCAGCAAGTCTCATAACCTTTTAACTCTTTTGGAAACCTGTATTTTAATTGATGAATCTTTTGATAACTTTTATGAAGACTGTATATATCTAAACCCTTTTGCTACTTTGTACCGTTATCCTGAAGGTGATTTAATGCCATCAAAAGAAGAAGTGGAAACGGCTATTGAGAAGGCTGCAAGAATATTAAATTCAGTAAAAGCCAACATTGAAGAAATAGTGTAATAAAATTCAAGATAGTTGTGGAAAATTTCCCCCGAAGAACTTGACAATATTATTAATATGTACTAAATTAGGTACGTACTATAAAATGTACGGAGATATTGATATGAATACATTAACAGCAACAAATGCACGATCTAACCTTTTTAACCTTCTTAAAGATACCGTTAAGGGTCACCTGTTGACTAGAATCAGTTCAAAAGAGGGTAATGCAATACTCATTTCTGAAGATGATTATGAAAGTATCCTGGAAACTGCAGAATTATTATCAATTAATGGTTTTAGGGAATCAATTTCTAAAGCAGACAATGAAATTAAAACGAATAAGCTGTTTTCCATCGAAGAAGCTTTCAAATAAGCATGAAAGAATTTGAAATCAAAATTACCAATCAAGCACTAAAGGATATTAATAAGCTAAGTCCAAAATTAAGTGGAAAATTAAAGGACATTTTGATAGAACTGCTTTCTAAAGATCCCTTTCTTGGGAAGCCTCTGCTCGGAGATTTAAAAGGAAATTATTCCTACCGGCTTACTTTAAAGGATCGAATTGTATATAGTATTGATGAAGATAAAAAAATTATATATATAAAAAGAGCACGTACACATTATGGAGAATAGTGAGTAGTCTAAAAGTGAAAGGCTGGTGCAGATGGATAAACGTAATTTTGTTGTCTGGATGTATATTGAAAGCT
>CAZMOX010000195.1:0-4149 GCA_964567895.1 uncultured Spirochaetales bacterium
CGGAGGAAATATAGGCCTAGGATTTTCTATACCAATAAATAATGCTAAAGAGATAATTAATGAAATCCTTGAATATGGACATGTACGGGACGGTTGGTTAGGTGTTTCGATGATTGATACCTATGAATTTGATCTGTTTTTTGAAGATTTAGGACTTAAGGATACTGCTGGTGTATTTGTTGCAAATATCTATCTGAACTCTCCAGCCTATAAAGGCGGATTACGGCCTGGTGACTTAATAACGGAATTTAATACCTTATTAATTGCAGATACTGAAGAACTTTCACGTTCGATTAGTAATGCAAAAATTGGGGTACCCGTTATTTTGACTGTAAACAGGCGTGGTGAAATTATTGAACTGGAAGTATCTCTGGATGAAAGAGAAAGCGAAGAGGAGATAGAGGGAAATACCGGAAAATTGTGGCCTGGCGTTATTGTTCAGCCGCTTGATGAGCAGGCAAGAAGCTCTCTTAACTTGTCTCAAAAGGATACTGGACTCCTTTTAATGTATATGAGTGGAATGAGTAATTCTAATTCCTTTCATCTTGCCGGTTTGCAAAATTATGATGTAATAACAAAAATTAATAAAATACAGATAAAATCTGTTGAAGATTTTTATAAAGCATTTGAGGATAAGATTTTACGTTCTTATGAAGTAACCTATTTAAGAAATGGTGAAATAAACACTACAATAGTAGAAAGACAGATATTATGAACAAAGAGTTCCTATCCCCGGAATTGATTAGAAACAATGCGTTAAAATTAGTACATCAAATTCATAAGAAAGATGATTTTGTACCAGATATTATTTATTCATTATTACGAGGAGGAGCCTATCTGGCAAATGTTTTTAGCGAATATTATAAACTTGTTCGTAAAACAGGAAGACCCGTTTTTTATGCGGCTGTAGTTGCACGTTCCTATACCGACATTCGTGAACAGGCAAATGTTATGATTGACGGATGGACATATTCTCCTGAACACCTTCGTACTGGTGATAAAATTTTAATTGTTGATGATATATTTGATACAGGAAAAACTATTAATAAATTATGTGAAGTAATTATGGAGAAGGGCATTCCGCGTGATGATCTAAAGGTCGCTGTCCATGATTACAAAGTTCCAGTATATAAAGAAGAGCATTTACCATTTCAACCAGATTATTACTGTAGGAAGCATATTATAAAGTCTCCAGAGACTGATACTTGGATTCACTATATGAGTCACGAATTTGTAGGATTAACAATGGATGAAATATATGCTAATTATAACGATGCTGAAAGTGTTGAAATTCTTAAAGAGTTAAAACAAGATAATTGAGGCAATTTTAGAAAATAGCCTCAATTGATAGAATGAAAGGTATCATACCCCAGGGCAAGCCCTGGATCCAGAACCGCCTCAAGCGGTTCTATTCCGCCCCAAGGGACGGGGTATTTTACCTTGCGATCTCAGCACTCGCTCGGAAATAGACCATCATGATTCTCTACTTCTCTCGCTCGTTTGAGAATAAAATATAAAATTTTTGCTATAGCAAAATAAAGGCTATCCATACATTATGGATAGCCTTTCTCTTTCCTAAGATTCCTTTTACAATAATTGAATTGATGCAGTATCTTCATCTGCAGTTTCCCATATCCACTTGTCAGAGGTGGCAGTAAACAAGGAAAAATTTCCATCAGCTGGTACATTATAGAAATCAAGTATTCGCGTAGAGGAAATCTTTGAATAAAAAGCGTCTGTAGTTGTATCAAACGTAACGGGGATAACGGCGGTGCCTGGGATATCAGAATAATCAATATCTGTGATATCAGAATAATAAATATTAGTAAGACCACCAATAAGTAGAAGTTTTTCTGATGTTGGAGGCTGTTTAGTAACAACTGTCATAGGTATAGAGAAAACTGCAACATTCTGTACAATGTTCATATGCTCACTTGGATCATCATCATTAACCGCTGCAAATAAAGAAAAATTATCTGTAGTAATGAGTATTCCTTCATTTGTTACAAGATAAATTATCCCATCATAGGCATATGTCCCAATTATGGGAGAGTTTTTAGTTGCATCATCACTAACCTGGAAAACAGTATCTGCTATAGTGTGAATACTAAAATCGGTAAGAGTGACATAATTATTGATATAAACCTTTGTCTCATCAAAAAAGACGATAATAAAGTATTTTGTACCATTATTATCTATAAAGTGTACACTTTGTGGTGCAAAATCTGAAGAGTAAGATTCTTGTTCTGTTGCCGTGTGAAGAGAAGTGTCAATAGTATAAATTTTAATTTCTGGGCTTGTTGGGATCGTCTCATCATCATAGGTGATAACATAAACATCTGATCCATCAAAAATAATATCAATCACTTTAACACTTTCTAATCCTATAACAACGTCAGAAGGATTTGGGGGTAAATTTGGGGTTGTAAAAGAACTAACATATACTGATTTAAAACCATCATCACTATGTAAACCATCATCGTAATGTGCTGAAGAATATACAAGAATATTAGGCGATCCAGGAACAAATACAGCTTCAGAAACAGGAGTAAACTTATTATTAGTAACAACAAGAGAATCTTTAAAAGAATACTGATACCATTCAGGATTTGTAACAGAACTATTAATATCAGCACTCATAACAGAAGTTCTATGGAGAATATACATATCATCTCCATCTTTATAAAGAATATCTCTAACAGGTTCTGTAGCCAGATTTGAATCTGCAATTTCAGTAGATTCCGATATTGTTAGGAAGATTCCTGCTCCATCAAGATTACAGGATAAAATCCCAAAAAATAATAGTAGGGTTAATAATATTGCTATCATTTTATTCATGTATTTAGACTCCTTACTCATTATTGAGTGTATGTAACTGCTGCTTGTATTGTCAGAAAATTTGCATACGTAGTTTTACTGCTGTCATCACCAAAATAGAGTTCCGGAATGAACCAGTAAGCAGTTCGAAGGCCAATTCCCCACTCATCATTAATGTTCCAATATGCACTAATTTCAGGTTTTACCATTAAACCAAAATAGTGTTGTTCATCAAATGAGCTATATATTCCGCCAACTGCAATTGATATAGGCAGATCAAATTCACCATCTACCAGGAAATGAGAAAATTTTGCTAGCACCGGAACCGAAATATATAACCTATTATCTAAAGACCTTGCAAAGCCATACCCAAGTTCAGCACCTATCGAGGATTTGTGGTCAATAAATGCATCCCATCCAAGTGAAATAAATCCGCCAACTTTCATGGAACCAGTAATAACTGGATCTGTTGCTGAAGGATTCCAAATAAATAAATTTATAAGTGGAGCTGCACTAATTGAGTAAATCTGGTCTCCAAGATCATATCGATACACTGGAGGATCGTCAGTATTTTCTTCAATAACAGGTTGGTCTTGAGCGGAGACCATTACAGCTGACATTAATAAGAACAATGCAAATACACATAATATTTTTTTCATAAAAAAACTTCCTTCATTTATTCAGTATGCTTATGTATTCTTGGCTAATATGAAGTATGATAGCAGAATGCATAATCATCATCAACTCATTACATAAAAGATCAAGATTGATGCTAACCTTGATGGATGAACCAAAAATAAGTATAACTATTATAGTATCAAACAAAATCACAACAAACAGTATCGTGAATTGTAACAAAAGAGAGTAAAAAATGACAAAAATAATTGATGGAAAAGAGATTTCAAAAATCATCCGTTCTGAACAGAAAGTAAAAGTTGAATTATTAAAGAAGAATACTGGCATAACACCTGGTTTAGCTGTTGTTCTGGTTGGAGAAGATCCTGCCAGTCAGGCATATGTTAGATCAAAAAGACGTGCATGTAAAAATATGGGTATACTTTCCCGTGATTATAATTTCCCGCCGAGTATAACAGAGCTGGAATTGTTAAAATTAATATCTGAATTAAATGCAGATGCTGAAATTCATGGGATTTTAGTTCAACTTCCGCTTCCAAAACATATTAATGAAAATATGGTTCTTCTTTCCATATCACCGGATAAAGATGTTGATGGATTTCATCCTCAAAGTTTGGGAAAACTTGTTATAGGTATGGAAACTTTTTTCTCCTGTACTCCTTTTGGGATAATAAAACTACTAGAATACAGTGATAT
>CAZMOX010000196.1:0-4115 GCA_964567895.1 uncultured Spirochaetales bacterium
CCTCAGCAGCCATTCGGGCATATAGGGCGGCTGCACCATAATGGTTACTGTTTCTCACAAGAACCATACCAAGTCCGAATTTTTTTGCTTTTTCAATTGCCAGAACCATACCAGCTTTTCCCACGACATAGCCCATGCCCGCATCTCCATCAAGTAGAGCCATTGGGCCATCCAGCTCCGACACCGGTACAATACAAGGTGTGGGATTAATCACCTTTTCCATAACCCGTTTCAAATAGATGGGAAGTCTAAGCACTCCATGAGAATCTACACCCCATAAATTTGTTTTAACCATGCATTCTGCACTAAATTCAGCATCTGCCCTACCCATTCCAGCTTTTTCAAAAAGCAAAGTAAGAAACGGAGTCAGCTCTTCCGGTTTCATATATTTCTCTTTCACTTCCTTACATCCTCCATGTGTATACGTATACAATTAGTTGTCTTAACACACTCCATTCTTTATGATGATGATATTTTTAGTATAGGGTAATTCGATATAGAGAAGATGTTGCTGTTACATAGAGTGTTTTGTAATCATCTGCAAAAACCAAATTTGCAGCAACTTCAGGCATCTTCATCCTGGAATGAATTTTACCTTCAGGACTCAAAAGGTAAATACCGCCAGGTCCTGTACAAAAGATATAACCATCAGGATGATACTTCATCCCATCAGCGCAACCCAATCCATCCCCATTAACCTGACCCCAGATTCTTTTATTGGCAAGAAATCCTTTAGGATCTACATCAAACACCAAAATGTTCCCATTGGCTGAATCATTCACAAAGAGTTGTGTTTCATCACAAGAAAAACACAGGCCATTGGGAATTAAAAACGTATCATCAAGTAGATACAGAAAAGCTGTTTTATCGTCAAATTTGTAGATTCCCTTAAAAGACAATTCGGGTGGTCTTGGAATTCCTACCCGTGGTTGTCTTCCAGGAAGAGGATCCGTAAAGTAGATAGATCCATCAGATTTTACAATGACATCATTGGGACTATTTAAAGCTTTTCCTTGATAGGAATTTACAACAATAGAATAACTTCCTGTAGATAGATTAGTACGCGTAACCCGACTTGTAGCATGTTCACAACTAATAAGTTCTCCAGAAGGTGTTAGGGCATTACCATTTGCAAGATAGCTATTTTCTCGAAAAAGGGAGACTCCGGCAGATTCTGTCCAACTGTAGAGAGCATTCCCGGAAATATCGCTAAAAATGAGTCTTTTTTCATCTTCCAACCAAACTGGTCCCTCTAAAAATCTAAACCCAGAAGCAATTCGTTCCAATTTTGGCACCTTGCCTAAAAGCGTTTTAGCTTCGGATAGATTCATATCAATTTCTAAAAAAATCTCATTTTTAGTATAGTCCATAAGAAACTCTCCTGTTATAATTTTTAAGAAAGCTTACTGAGTACTCTATTATTTTACACTTACAATTTAGCTCTTCTTGCTTGTATAAGATCTCTAGCTTCACCCCAGTTTTTCTCAAATGAAACTCTAAATAACACTACAGGGCCAAAATCTTCATACTCATGGGGTTCAAGCCCATTAATCATCCAGCCACGTTTAAACTCATCGACCTTCTCTAATAATTCATCCAAAACACTTTCAGCTACTGGAGCATGAAAACGATCAATTACTGGGGGATTATCTTGAATAAGATTTTCTGCCGTTCCTTTCCAGTTAATGGTAATATTACAATCAGCCCCAACCATTTCGGTAAAATGCTGCAAACCTCGGGCTCCCCCACCGATAAACCCAACCTTACTATTTCGTTCTTTAGTGAGTTTGTAAACTTTTTTTGCAATTACCATTCCTGCTTGCCAAAGAATATCTTCACTAATTTCAATTCTTTTATCTTTGACATACTCTTTTAGATATTGATCGTAAATTCCTGTTATATGAGAGAATAAAACAACTGGGGGGTTTTCCATGGTTGCAGCTACTTTATCATATATATCACATACATCCATAGCTTGTCGAACTCCCATTACTTCTGTTGCATTTATCGGAGTTCCTTCGGCAATAAGGGTTTCAATAGCTCTAAAACCTTCCTCAGTTGCAGGTACTTTTACCATAATATTTGGTCCTGCTTGACGATTAAAACGAGCATTGCGAACAATATTTTCTACATCTTCTTTAAATGGGTTACCTTGTACACTAACATACCCGTATTTCCCTTGTGAGGTTTCATACAGAGGAAGAAATCGTTTTGCAACTTCGCCTACAAGCTGCTGCTGTAGGGTTTCTTGAACTAAATCATCATCTTCAATATCATTAATTATGGAATCCAATTTTGCATATGTATAGGATTTTTCCTGCTCATGTACTAGCATTTTGTACACATACGATGGATTTTGTGTACAGCCAACAGCACCTGCCCCTATTGCTACATCAGCTTCTTCACGTGTAACATTATTGATCCAGAACCTTGTAGGGGTTTGCTCTGTAACTCGTTGAAAATAATTTTTTCCCATTTTCTACTCCTATAAAAAGTCAACCATAAGCTTTCATACAAGCTCATAGATACTGGTATCACCCAGTCTTACCGGCCTTGAATGCTGCCGATTGCATTTCACTATATTTCTTCGAGAAGGCCATTTTCACTGGATCAAATGGTTCCCTGGTTGTTAAAATTGCATACACAATAGTACTCAGTTTACAGGCTGCTGCTATAATACTTTTTCCACTTCCTTTGTAGGTCTTCATCTCACGGTATTTGGACATAATCCGATATGCTTCGGTTTTCTTCTGTAGCCGTACCATCCCCATTACTGCTTGTACAAATGCTGTTCTCAGTTCTACCGGTTCCCGCTTGGTAATATGACCATAGTGAGCCGTTTTGTCAGAAATTTGCACCCAAGGCACCAACCCAGCATAGGCTGCATACTTCTTTGCACTCGAAAACCGGCTAATATCATCAGTAAACGCCCGAATCGTTGCCGCTCCAATTGCTCCTATTCCAGGTATTGTCTGCAACAGTGCTACATCCTCATCCTCTTTTACCAGCTCTTCCAAAACTTTCTCAAGTTTCTTGACTCTCCCACGTTTACCCAACTGATCTATCGTATCAAGTAGTGGTTCTACCGCTGCGGCAGCGCCTCCGTAACCATTATGGTCTGCGAGACCGGAAAGGATCCGCTGCCGTTCTCTTTTACTTTGCAGCTGTCCTCTCTTGCTCTCTATGCCATACCCAAGTAATAACCCATGCACTTGATTCTTTAACGAAACCTGCGCTTTTACTAAAATCGATCGGGATTTGATTACTCTCCGGATATCTTCACTCTCTTGCGTACACAGTATTGATTCGGGAAGCATGTCCTTCTCCAAAAACTCTGCCAATGTTTTTGCATCACGCTTGTCTGTCTTCTTCACTGACTCGTTCACTATCTTGAACTTAAGGGTGTTTACCACCGTTACCCCAATCTCTGCTTGCAACAATTTGTTCCGAAAATAGCGGGGTACTCAGCGATCCTCGCTCTATTCCCCGTACTTTCTACTGCCGCCACTACCTCATACCCTTCCTGTTCATAGAATGCCACTCTTTTGAGAAACTCCCGATATCCTAACTCAGTCGTCGGATACATGCCCGGTTCTCTCACGGTTCGATCTTCACTCAGCATACATGTGGTAAACTGACTTTTGTGTAGGTCTATGCCTATACTTATCTTCATAGCTTGCCTCCTGCTATTTAAGACAGTGCCGGTACGGTGAATTGTGCCATTCTCCAAATGTTGAGTATTCTCAACAACATGGTCATCGTAGACCATTGAATGTTGCGGCTACGGCTCTTTATTCTCCTTCTCGGTCTCGAAGACCAGTAAATAGGATACTTCTGTCCATTCATTTCCAGGATTCCATGCCCATTCGTGCAAAGAAGCATCTGATATACGGGAAAACCGAAGGGACGATGTGTCTCTTCCTGTTTATAGTCGTGCCCTGCCCCATATAATTTATAGGGCAGCTCTTTCTCAATTGTTGTTAATACAGATAATACTAGTAGTTCCATGAGTAAATAATAGTACATATTTCAGGCAGAGACAACTCTGCTCACAAACTACCGTTGATCATCCCCCTGAATAAGGAGACTGAAGGATGATTCTATCACCTTCGTGC
>CAZMOX010000197.1:0-4111 GCA_964567895.1 uncultured Spirochaetales bacterium
ACTTTAGATGGGAGAATTCTTGCAACATCTTTGGATGATAAAATTTACCTGGATCTTTCATTATATTCAGCTACAACTTCAAATTTATTGTCTGAAGGAAGGCTAGTCCAGTTCGCAGAATTCAGTGGCAGAAAAGATTACATTGATCTTATTCCCGGAGAAGATTACGACTATTCTGATTCAGTAAATCTTTCTGTAAAATATTATCTTCATATATTTGCAGCTTATTATGCATATCAACCAACTTATGAAATTGATCACGATAGTACTATAGCTGATACAGAAGTGACATATTTGGGCAGTGTAGAACTGCCATAAATTTTTGAAAAATATTTATAGCTTTAAATAATGTATATTCTGTCTATATAAGGAAACGCAAAAATAATGAACAAAAACATTGATAACAACCAGGAAATATACTATTCAGGCAGCAACTCGCATGTATCAGCATTTAATCGCTTATATGAGATTCTAAAAATGCTTAGATCTCCTGATGGCTGTCCTTGGGATCGTGATCAAACACCTGAAACATTTTATAAAAATCTCATTGAAGAATCATATGAATATATTGATGCATATATTAAAAAAGATATTGAGGAATGTGCAGAGGAACTTGGAGATATGTATCTAGTAGTTTCGATGCTCACCATTATGCATGAAGAGTTGAATCAGTTTTCTTTAACTCAGGTATTAGATAATACTTCAGATAAATTAGTTCGAAGACATCCGCATGTTTTTAAAAACAATTATTCTGAGAAAGTGAATGCAGCCAATCCTGAAGAAGTTGTTGAATTATGGGATTCTATAAAAGAGAATATTGAAGGAAAAAAGAATAAAGATAATATCTTTGCATTTATCCCTGGTTCAATGCCGAACATTTTGCAGGCAGTAGAAATACAAAAAAAAGCAAAGAAGTATGGATTTGATTGGGAATTTGCAAGTGAAGTTTTTGAGAAAATTCGTGAAGAACTAAATGAGTTATCAGTTGAGGTTGAAAACAATTCAGACAAAAACAAAATATTAAATGAATTTGGAGATATTCTTTTCTCGTTAATTAATTATGCAAGATTTCTTAAAATTGATCCTGATGAAGCTCTTTTCCGAACAAATACAAAATTTAAAAATAGATTCACTGTAATGGCCGAACTTATGAAAAAAGATGGAATTGATCTTGAGGATGATAATGATTTAGAGTTGATGGATCAATACTGGGAAAAAGCAAAAAAAATTAATGGATAAAAAATCGGTAAATGATACTCAAATGGAATAGAAGGAGATATAATCTTGCATGTTTTGTACATACAGACATTTTCTTTCCACTCCATAGGCACTGAGAAATTCATATTTAGGCATAGAAGAACCGATTAGTTTCATAAGATTCCCACTGTTCATGCTGACTTTATCAGATTTTTTAGTATCAGGTTCATGCACTAATAATTTTAATGAATGATTACTTCGTTCTGATATTATAATATTGTTATTCTCTTCTGCTAATGCTTGTAAGAGAGCACTTCCTTTACTATCAAGTCCTTTTATCATGTATTCAGATGCATAATATGAAGCTGAGAGTGATTTTTTTGTATTATTTGTAATCTTTACCATCTTATCAATCATAAAGCCCTCAGGGAGTTTTTCGTTTATTAATGTTATCAGCTCAATAGTA
Organism: uncultured Spirochaetales bacterium; assembly: GCA_964567895.1. Taxonomy (GTDB): domain Bacteria; phylum Spirochaetota; class Spirochaetia; order JABMQR01; family JABMQR01; genus JABMQR01. The sequence continues at coordinate 1,664 of CAZMOX010000197.1, forward strand.
TCTTTTTGAATGCCAACAGGGAATTCTAATGTAGCAGATAGCAATTCATGTCTTCCTGAAATTCCCAGAGGCAAAGGCTGAGCAAACTCTAAAATAGGTTTCGGATTAAAACCCTGCGAAAAAGAGAGTTTTATTCCCGCTCTCTGAAAAGTTTTTTCAAACATCTTCATGACATGAATATGTGAAAAATAGATAGATTTACCCGTTTTTTGATATTGTATAAGAAATTTAATTTTGTCCATTGGTAGATAATCTGCAGCAATATTTTTATTATTTTCAGGGGGAAATGCTGTTTCAGACTGAACTGCATTTATAGGTTTTATATCTTTCAGAGTACTGCAGACACCACATTGATGATCACAATCAAGCGCACAAATGTCTGTTCTCTCAGATCGGGAGGCTTTCTCATACTCTGCTTTGAGATATGCTTTAGATGACGCTAGTTTTATGGAATCCCAGGGAAGCTTTGCATGCAAATCACGTTCCTGACAAATTTCACTTAAAATATCCCAATCAAAAGAGTGTATAATATCCAGCCATAGTTCCTTGTTTAAATATTCATCCCATGCATCAAGTCTGGCACCCTTTTTGTAAGCTTTAAGAATTACATCACCTACTCTCTCATCACCCCTGCTTATCATACCTTCGATAAAAGAGATATAAGGGTCGTGATAGTTAACTTTAATATTTCGATTAGTTGACATTAGAGAAAGCTTCATCTTCTGCAAATGAGCTAAGGCTTCATCAGGCTTAAAAAATGACGCCCATTGAAAAGGTGTATGGGGTTTTGGAATAAAAGTTCCAATATTAATATTTAGCTGTATACGTGTTTCATTCTTTACTCTACTAATAAATTTTGTCACTTCTTTAATTTCCTGATCTTTATCAACAAAAGGAAGTCCAGTCATAAAGTAAAATTTTGCCAGTTTCCACCCTCTTTTTTTCGCCTCATGTATTATATGAATGACATTCTCAATGGGTGCCTCTTTATTCATACTTTTTTGCCATGAGGCAACAGGAGTCTCAATCGCAAAAGTGAGCCCACTTTTTCTTACAATAGATAATTGATCCAAGATAGAGAGTGAAAATCCATCCACCTTTAATGATGGTAAGGACAATGAAACATATTTATTTTTATATTCATCATTCAACCTGGAAGTTATCCCAAGAATATCCGGATGATCACCAGAGGAAAGTGAAGAGAGCGTTATATCCCTATAACCAAAATCACTTACCATTTGGTTTGCCATCGTTTGTATTTCATTAAAGGATCGCTGTCGATATGGTTTGTACAATTCTCCTGCATGACAAAATCTGCAGCCGTTTGGGCAACCGCGCATAATCTCAACCACACCATGATCCTGAACAGGTTTTAGAGTGGGAACAGTATAATAGGTAAACCGTGCATGCTGTTTTTCTGGAAAAGAGCGAAAAATAGAGCGTGTAGTTTTTTCTTTACCTTTATGCCAAATACAGTCGTAATTACGAATATGGTTAATAATATCTATACGATTTTTATTTTCAAGCGCTAATTTTTTTACTGACAATAATAATTCAGGAAAAGCGGATTCAGCTTCTCCAAGGAAAACTGCATCAAAGAAATTACTAAAAGGTAGTGGATTTGTAATAGCCGGGCCTCCTGCTATTACAACAGGATGATTATTTTTTCTATCTTTACTCAGTAATGGAATATTTCCAAGTTCTAAAACATTAAGGATACTTGTAGCACTAAGTTCATACCCAACAGTAAAACAAAGCATATCCAAATTTTCCAAAGGCATTCCAGATTCAAGTGTATATAAAGGAATTTTTCTCTCTCTGAGTAACGCCTCAAAATCAGGAGCCGGAGCAAATACCCTTTCACAGCTTATTCCATTAATGCTGTTTATAAGATCATAGAGAATCCGCATAGCATTATTTGACATACCGATTTCATAGAGATCGGGGAAACAAAGTCCTATTCTATAATCACAATTTAAGGAATCAACTTTTTTAAGTTGGTATTCTCCACCAATATATCTTGCCGGTTGATTTATCAGAAGCAATGCATCCTTAAGATCAATTTCAGGTTTTATAATATTATTCATTTAGATAGTTTATCCAGCGTGAAGGAATTGTCTGAATTATACTCCAAAGATCTGTTCCACATAGTCCTAGCTTCAATATAATCTCCCTGTTCTGAATAGCTAATACCAAGTTGATAGAAAAGAGAGCTCAACAAGTATGAAGAAGAGACCTTGTTTTGTAACAAATCCAGAGTATCCAGTGCAGTATTATATTGATCAATTGAATTGTAGTAATTAACTAAAAGCATATTCGAAATATATTGTTCCAACTCATTATCAGAAATATCAGAAGCCGAATTAAGATATTCAATCAATTGGGGATGCATATCTGATTTTTCAGAAAGATTGTATAAAAGCAGATTAAGTGAAAATGATGGGTTAT
>CAZMOX010000198.1:0-4101 GCA_964567895.1 uncultured Spirochaetales bacterium
GATATTGAGACGGTACAAGGTTCACTCTTTACCATCGAAGATATGGAGAAAGGGAGTCAGGTTATGGTTCTCGGCAGCGATCTGGCAGAGACACTCTTTCCCAAGGGCAATGCAGTTGGCTCACGGATAGCAGTGAATGCACAAACTTTTACGATTTTAGGTATTTTGGAACCAACTGATATAGTTGACCCGCAAACCAATCAATCTTTGGATAATGCGGCAATCGTTCCACATTATCTCTATGGCGGAGTTGCCTATGGAAAGATGCTCCAGGGACGTGGGTTACCCACTCTGCGATTTGCTGTTGAGGATTCGGAGAGTATTCAGGAATCTGTTTCGGCATTGGAAGAGTATCTGCATCAGGAATACCCTACTACGAATCTGCGTGTTTCTGCAGCTGTCGACCGATTCAAGGCTGATGAAGAAAAACTGAGCCGGGTATTAACCGTGCTTATTTTCCTTACAGCTGCCGGACTCCTTATTTCTGCAATCAATATGTTCAACTTACTGCTGATCCGCATACTCAAACAGACCAAGAATATCGGGGTTATGCGGGCGCTTGGGCATACAAGAAATAATATTCTGAATCATTTTCTTCTGGAAACCCTGATGATGAGTTTTGCAGGGACTGTGATAGGGCTGGCTGCATCACCATTTTTGTATCGATTCCTTCAGAATTCACTCATGAATATAGGGACGGAGGTATACACACCGGCCCTTCTGTTAGGGGCAGGGCTTGCTTTCCTGTTCAGTCTGATTTTTGGAATCTATCCGGCCTTTACTGCCCGACAGATTGATACAGCCACCGCATTGCGGTCAGAGTAGGAGGGACACATGCTTATATCACTCAAGAGCTTTTTCCACAATTTCCGTATCTATCCATTACGCGGTTTGCTGACAGTACTGACCATAACTATCGGTGTCGCTACTCTTATCATATCTACCAGTCTGAATATGGATATCACAAAGGCTCTGTCCCAAAATTCAGCTGAACAGGGGCATCCGATTGTTATTGCAAATGGTATTTTGAATGATAATGGTGAGATCCAGTTGGTTGCTCAATCTGAATTCGCCGCTGATGTCACAACTCTCCTGGAAAACGGCTATGAGAACCTGTCTGATGTCACTGTAGTCAGCGATGCCTGGATGCGGTCGATCCTCATGATTGGTGAAACAAGCTACCAGATCAGATCGTTGATTCAGACCAATGAAACCTATGATGATCTTATGGATCTGGAGATAATCAGCGGGGATTTCTTTTCAAAAGAGGATATTGATGATCGTGAAGAAGTAGTAGTTATCTCTTCTCTCAGTGCCTCGCTGCTGTATGGTTCCCCGGAAGCAGCTATCGGCCAGATAGCCCGGCTCTACACGAAGAGCGGTCTTACCGCCTACACCATCATCGGAGTTTTTAAGGATGTCTCGGAACTTGAACGTACGACGTATGGTATCGGGGATTTTATCTTTCCCATTGGGGCAGGTCTTCCTCCGGGTGTAGAATTTAATCCAGTTCAATTTGGGGCAGTGATAATGGGGCGCATTGTCAATGACAGTGTTTTGAAAGCAGAGTCTCGTATTCGGGCTCTCCTTGAACAGGAGTATGGAGAAGATATTGCCCTGAGTGTTTGGGAGGGATCTGCTTCCGGACCGGCAACACTCCTTGATGAGGGGAGGGAGTCAGTACGGAGGTTCTCTCTGGCAGTGAATATTCTGGGGGTCATTATCCTGATTATCAGTTCAATCGGAATTTTCAGTATTATGCTGGTTGAGGTGCTTAATCGAACCCGGGAGATAGGACTGCGAAGGGCAATGGGCACAACTATGGCAGGAGTTAGGCGTTTTTTCATGCTTCAGGCCGGCTATTACTCACTTTTGGGTAGTATTTTGGGAACCGGACTGGCATTTTTAACTTACAGTACCATTGGAAACTACCTTATTCCGCTCTTTGATAACTCCGGTCTTCGGACTGAGAACCTAAATCTTTCCGTGCCCGGCGGCGCTGCGGTATTGATAGCAGTTGGGGCCGCACTTGTATTTGGAGTCCTTTTCGGGTTTTTCCCGGCAATGTCAGCCTCCAGAACCTCGATCGCTGAATGTATCAGGGAAGATGCTGTATGATAAAAAAACCTCTTTTGTTGATGATACTTATATTTCTGGCTGCTGCAGGGCAACTTATTCCGGCTGAATCTTTTTCAGATAATCTGAATGGTTTTCGCAGACTGGTTCTGGAGAATAATCAGGACCTGAAAGGTTATGAGAAGCAAATTACTGATTTGGAGGCGGCCGTTTCACAGATTTTCCATTTGGATGAGAGTACTATTTCTCTCTCCGGAGGGTATTCATATAACGATGCATCATCCAGTAATCTACACAATTTTACCGGATCTACCGGGGTTACTATACCCATCATAGATCAGGTAAGCCTCTCCTCTCAGTTGAATTCAGCGGGAAACGGTTCGGTAACTGTACAACTGCATTCGCTGGCTGATATTCCGGAAAATATAACCCAGGAACAGCAGTTAGCTCTGCTTAAGCTGCAGTATCAATCCCTTTGGAATCAGCTGAATTATCAGAGTACTGCAGCTGTTTTGCAGTATATATTGGCAAAACAGGAGATGGAAACTGCAATAGCGATGCTGGATGTTTCCCGAAGGGAGTATGATTTTAAGCAGCAGCAGTTTGCTGCCGGATTGCTCTCGGTAACTGAATTACAGCAGGCAGCCAACTCTTTTTCCAATGAGTCAATTCAGAGCATTAATGCACTGCAGAATAAGGCGGTAAAAGAGCAGGCGCTCCTTGTGCTGTTATCATCTATACCTGTTCCTGCCGAAGCCCTTGCTATGACGATATCTATTTCAGGGTTGCAGGATGTAATTGCAGAGCTTGAAATACGATATAATCAGCTTCAGGCTGATGAGCAATTCTCTTCTTTTCAGGAGCAGTCTCTGCTGATACAGAAAACCAATCTTGAAAAAGAGCTGAAAAATACCTGGCTGCTGGATCCGCAGCTTTCCCTAACCGGATCGTATGCGGTGTCTGATCTATTTGGCACTCCCGCATTTACCCCGACAGCTGCTGTAGGAATCTCTTTGCAGGTAGCTGTTTCAGATTTCTATTTTGAAGACAAAAATGATCTAAAGGATCAAATTGCGGAGTTGGGTCAGGATATGGTACTGGAACAGCATTCACTACAGGTAGTGCAGGCGGCTCAGGAAGGAACCCTGGAAATAGCAAGGCTGTCAGTAGAGATGGCAGAACGTAATCTAGTAGCTATGCAGACAGCAGCAGAAATTGCAGCCTTTGATTACAATAAAGACAATATCAGCCTGTTGATCCTCGAACGAATACAATTAAATAAAGAGTCTGCGGAGAGCAATCTCTTTTCTGCCATGATTAACGTCTATAGCCAACTTTCCAATTTGATTCAATCATACTCTTATACGGGAGCCTCACAATGAAATATAAAATATTCGCTATACTCATGATCCTCACTGCCGCTTTTTCAGCTCAGCTTTTTGCCGGAGAATCTACTCTGACACTCCCTGAATATATACAACTGGTTCTGGAAAACTCAGCAGTTCTTGAAGCTGCCGAAGTGAACGCAGATAATGCGGTAGATGCGTATGATGAAGCCGTTATTAGTCAGGCATCACTCTTCGATCTGGAGCTGCTCAAAATCAATGCAGATTATCTGGAAAAAAATATCCTTGCTGCACAGAATGCCGAGATTCTCTCTGCGGTTCAGCACTATTATACATATATAGGTGTTCAGGCAAGTTTGAGATTTGCGGGGAAGAATGAAGAGATAGCAAGTGATGTGTACCGGAGAAATATGGAACGGTTTGAAAGTGATCTTATTTCGGCAAATGCAATAGAACAGTCCGGACTTGCCTATATTACAAGCTCACAAAGTGTAAGTTCTGCTGAGAATAATTTGCTCGGGCAAAAAAAACAGATTTTCCGGCCATTATCAACGGAGTGGGAAGAGGCAGGATTTTCTGACTATATCATCGTTGAAAATATTCCTCAGCTTCCTGAAAGCGGAAATTTGATTACTGCAAACCCGCTTGTTCAGAAATTGGAGGCTGAAATTGCTCTGAA
>CAZMOX010000199.1:0-4089 GCA_964567895.1 uncultured Spirochaetales bacterium
CAGGAAAATGCAAAAGTAAGCAGCATTCTGAGAAACTGGACGAAGAAAGAGCAGCTGGATGCTTTCACCTGCAACTTTCTCTCAGTCAATAAAAATGAAGCAATAAAACGGGTTCCCTTCCTCTATGCCGCAGTAGGGATGTATGAAGGTATAGGATATGCCGGTGAAGGTGATATTTTAACCGCCCTTCTGGTAGGATCACTGCTGAAACTAAATCCTGAAACCACCTTTACTGAGATATTCTGCCCTGATTGGGATAACAATCGTATATTCTTAAGTCATATGGGTGAAATCAATCCAAGAATATGCCCTGAAACGGCTATACTCCGTGAAAAACCCTACCCCTACAGCGATGCATTACCTCCGGTATATACCACAGGTAAATGTATGGCGGGCAAAGCTCTACTGATAAATCTGATCCCCTTGGGACCTAAGAATTTCAGGCTGCTGATCTGCCCGGTGACACTGCTTGAGGAAGATGATCCTAATTTCAGTAATACAGTTCGTGGGTGGATGAGAGCATCCCTGCCTATAGAGCAGTTCTTAAGTGAATACAGCAAATTTGGGGGAACTCATCACTCAGCTCTCATCTATAACGAGAAGGTAGAGACTCTGATCACCTTTGGTGAGCAGTTAGGCTGGGATACTAAGGTCGTTGGCGAAGCATAGTTAGATTTTAAAGGAGAACTGTATGAAAAATGATTTATTTGAAATAAAAGATATTGACAAAAGAGTATATGAAGAGGAACTTTCTCCGTTTCTTCCAGAGAAAATTATTGATACACATACTCATGTCTGGTTGAAAAAATTCAAGTTTGCCGAACCTGCAGATCAAAAGCGGGCGGTAACCTGGCCGGCGCTGGTTGCAGAAGAGAGTCCTATTGAGGAACTCATGGAAACCTATGATCTTATGTTTCCGGGAAAAACAGTAACTCCATTAATTTTTACCAGTGTCACCAGAGCTGATGATCATGAGTCCCAAAACAGGTATATAGAAGAGAGCGCTAAGAAAGCAAATGTTTCATCCCTGCTCTATGCTTTCCCGGAATGGGAAGCAGATACTCTTCTGGCACGAATCATTAGGGGAAGGCATCTGGGAATTAAAGTCTACCTCAATCTTGCACCGGCTTATATCTCAAGAAAAGAGATTCGAATTTTTGATTTCATCCCTCCTCATCAACTTGAAGTTTTGAATAAGTTTCATATGATTCTTATGCTGCACATTCCACGTGATGGTCGATTAGGCGATCCGGTTAATCTTGCCCAGATGCTGGAAATTGAGGAAAAATATCCAAATATCCACGTCATTTATGCCCATATCGGCAGAGCGTATTGTCAGGAGAATTTTGGGGAAGCTTTTAAGGTGTTAAAGCAGACAAAACGACTCGTCTTTGATTTTAGTGCCACTACAAATGCCGAAGCAATTTATGAAACATTGAATTGTGTTGGATCCGGGAGGCTTCTTTTCGGTTCCGATTTACCAATTCTCAGAATGCGAATGCGCAGGATTTGTGAAAATGGTGCATATGTGAATATCGTTCCCAAAGGGATGTATGGTGATGTTTCATATGATCCGAACATGCGGGAGGTTTCCGGTGAAGAGGCTGAAAATCTGACCTTTTTTATGTATGAGGAGCTGAGAGCATTTAAAAAAGCCTCGGAACGTATTGGTTTGGGAACACAGGATATTGAAAAAATATTTTATTCCAACGCCCGAACTATATATGACGAGGTGAAGGCACGTCTCTACTCCGGATCAAAGCTATATAATATCTTATGAGTGATCCCGACGAGGAATTGTGTGATTATGGATAATCATCTCACCTGTCGGCAGCAGCTGAACAAAATAAAGGGGTTTGGCGGGTTTAATCATTTTCTGTGGACTCCAATTTGTATCAATCGTTTAGGAGTATAATTCGTGTAAGGTCTCGGATATGATTTTATAATTTTCTGAATAGCCTTCTCCCGAGTAAGGATATTCAACTATTATCTTTTGCCTACCTCCGTCCCTATTCCCCAAAAGCTCCTGAAGATCCTGAATTGTCAGATCAATATCGTTTCCGGGACGAACTTTTATTATGCAGTCCACCTCCTTTAAGGCTTCATGTGCTTCTTTACAGGGAATTGGATTGGGATCGGTGAGATTTCCCGGCAGCGCAAAGTCGATCATCTTGAGATTTTTAAGGTTTTTTAGACGTGGCATACTCTTCACCCAGTTACCACAAGAGTGCAATGCCATTCCACCGAACTCTTCTGACAGCAAGTTCATATAGGGAAAAGAAAATTGCTCGTTGAAGTCCGGGGAAGAGAAGACCATATCATCATCAGAGACCCCAATTCCGGAAAGAAATGGATATCCGGGGAACCCATGACCTGGAGCCGCAAGCCGCTCAATTCCAATATGATCAATCTGAACATGAGAAAATTCAATTTTCAATTTCGTTATATTGGCCAGCAGTTCATGAATAGTCTCCGGATCAGTATACATCCCAATGAGGAATTCTGTGGTATCCATGATAAGTGTTGCGGTGTCCTGAGGAGATTGGGTATCGGTAAGTGAGATTGGAATCATACCATCTGTGCGCTCTTTCAACATATCAATCGAATCCAAAACCATCTGCATGATTGATGATTTACGGTAGTCAGGGTATGTAAGCCCTTTCACCTCATCAATTGTTTCATATCGATGGATAGTATCTGGAGACATCCTCTCTCTCCACAAGTATTTTGCTCCATAAGCATGGGCAAACACCCCTGTTCCAATCCAGGGTTCCAGGTAGGGAAGATCATCACAATAATCAAGAGAGAGCTGACGTTCAAGATAATCCATATTATTTCTGTATATCATTTCCAGTGAATCACACCCTGTATAGAGTGCATGCACCATACGGGGAATGATGAGAAACTTTGTACTGCCTTTGGGATCAAAGAAACCCTTAAGCTTTTCTTCCCGTTCCTCTTTACGTTGAAGATAGAGATCGACCACTCTATTAGTATCTCTCATAATAGTTATCCTTTTATGGGTTTTGCATAATTATTTTTCAAATATATATGAGTTATAGGAATTATCCCTTTATACCGCCTGCAAGCATTCCCCGCATTATCTGCCGTTGGAATATAAAGAATACGATAACCGGAATAGCTATATAGTAGAATATACCAGCCATCAACTCTCCTAACAAAATGTTTTGCTGGATATCGACATAGGCTCCATTCAACTTTACTGCCAGAGTAGTTTTCAGGGAACTGAGGAAAAGCGCCGGCATAATATAATTCTGCCAGGTAAACTGAAAGGCAAATATCGCAGTAATAACGGTTCCTGAATTTACCAGAGGAAGCATGATCCCAAAAAATATTCTAAATCTTCCGGCTCCGTCAATTCTGGCGGACTCCTCAAGGGAGGCAGGTATAGTTGAGAAAAATTGCCGATAGAGGTAGATCATAAAGGGTGCCCCTCCTAACCCATACAGCAGCCAGAGAATATGTTTATCGGTTAAACCCATATTCTTAACTAAAAGATAGAACGGAATAAGCGTGATCACTATCGGTATCATAATTGAAGAGAGGACAATGGTAAAAAATAATCCATTTTCCCTGACATGAAATCTTGCTAAAGCATATCCGGCCATTCCACTGGAAAGTGTGCAGGCAACCGTATACATCAGCGCAACCAGTAGTGAATTATAGATGTATCTAAGATAGTTAATCCTGGTAAAAGCATTAATATAGTTCTGAAAGTAAAGCTTTTCCGGAAACAGATTGGGTGACCGCTTAAATATCTCTCCCTCGGTTTTTAAGGACACACTCAACATGCTTAAAATAGGGAGAAAAAACATCACCAGAATAAAGATAACAACAAGATATTTAACTGCTTGAATTATCACTCTATTGGTTTTATAGCTCATTTAATTCTCCATCTCTGAGTAAGTTGCCTTTTTTACAAGGTAGGAGTATATAAGGCTAAAGATCAGAACAATTATGAATGTGATCCAGAGCACAGCGAAACCGTAGGCAAGCCTGCCCCTGTTAAAAATGAGATCGTAGCCTTTAGAAAGTATAAAAAACGTCTCTCTGGGAGGTGTTTGCAAT
>CAZMOX010000200.1:0-4065 GCA_964567895.1 uncultured Spirochaetales bacterium
TTGGATCTCACTTCGTAAGTAATTTCTATCCTGAGATTAAAGATATAAAAATTGAAGAATATGTCAGCTCTATTGATTATACCCTTAAAGAAGAAGCTGAAATTCTCATGCAAGGAATAAGGTATGGGGAACCCATACTTTGGAGATACAACTATGGGAAGGGAAAAGTATTATATTGGAACAATACCCTCTTAGGAGGTTTCTTCTACCGTGGAATGATAGTACAATCTTTTCTTGATGTTCAGGAAATTGGTGTTCAACCAATAATTGGGGCTTCAACATTTATTATTGATGATTATCCTTCCTCCTTTTATGAAAATTATACAAAACCAATAACAAATGAATTTCATTCAGATATGAATGAAATTGAATTCTATACAACAATCTGGGAGAAAGATATGCTTTCTTTAGCAGATAAATATGGATTTAAATATACGTTTGCTATTCCTTTTAATTATTCATTTACTATAACACCACCATGGGATTTTATTGCTTGGCAAAATGCAAAAGATGAAAACAACAATCCATTGGGTCAAAAAATCGGTCAAAAACTACAAGCTGCAGGACATGAATTAGCTTTACATGGGTATAATCATGTATCTCTAGCTATGGAGGCAATGTTCGAAGGTGAACTTCTGTGGCAATCTAAGGAAGATATGATTGGTGCACTTGAAGCTGTAAAAGAACAATGGATATCTGATTTCCTTACTCTTCCTGTATCATATGTTCCTCCTCATAATCATTATGATCAAACAGGGCTAGACGCATTAAATACTGTTTTCCCTTCAATAAGTAATCTTGCTGGCGCTTTAGATACTACCCCCAATAAAGAATCATTTGATTGTGGTTTTAGAGGTGACTTTTGTTGTGAACCGTGGAATGATTCCTTTATTACGGTTCCAAGATATACATTTGGATATTTTGACACACCTTTAAAACGATGGTCAATAATCTCAGAAATTAGTTTACTTGGTATGTGGACTCATTATGTACATCCCGATGATATATCTGATACTTTAGAAAATTCTCCAACTGCGCAACCTTCCTGGTTAAGAAATCCAGATGGATTATATTGGCGTCAAGATACTGAAAAAGGTATAAGTCTATTTAATCAATTAAATAATCTTTTAGAGTGGGAAACTACTACCTATCCTTGGTTAAATTGGAAATTACTAAAAGATTTAAACAAGATAATCCCAAATTTTGGTAAATTAGAATTAGATGTTAATTATAAAAAAGTAAATAATAATATCGTTAGTATACAGATTAATTCAAATTCCAATGATACTGCTTTTTTTGTTCGTATTGAAAAAACAAAAATTCAAAAATTATTTAATCCAAAATTCATTAATTTAGAAAAAGTTTTTGAAAATGAATATGATGATTACTATTTGTATATTCTACACTTAACCGATTTTTCTGGAGAAATAATAATTAATTAGTAAGAGAAGGGAAAAGCTGAACTGCATTCTCCCTTCTCTTTTATTCAGTTTTACTTAAACCGAAACCGGTGGGATAAATTTCTTTGTCTACTTTCCCACCTTTTTTAGTTCAGGTTATATTCAGCTTATATACAACCTACCCTTCCTGTTGCCCCAGTACATCCTTCTTAGGATCATTAGAGATTTTTTGATTTTTCAACTCTCTAGGTAATACAATATTAAGAAGAATAGCGGTTAATCCACCAGTGGTAATGGGACTACTTAGCATGCTCTTAAAAAATGGTGAAAAATTCTGAAGAATCTGAGGAGTAAATACTACCCCGTATCCAAAACCCAAACTGATGGCTATGATTAGAACATCTCAGGGTGCAGGTCTTTCGGTAGATTATTGTGCTAACACTCTTCATATTGTACACTTAAGAAAATGAATCAACCTATGGTTGATTTTTATTAAATCAAAGATTTAATTCTTCGAATTTAGAAATTGCCTCTATAGCCAAACAAAAATGGGAATGCATAATGAAACAGGAAAAACCTTTTAGAAATGACGGATTTGCAAAAGTTACCGGAAGGGCAGCTTATGCTGATGATTATTCTGTATCAGGGATGCTGCATATGGTACCGGTATATGCTGATTATGTTGCCGCATGTAATCTTACCATAGATTATCAAAAAGCCCTTGCAGTTCCTGGTTGTGTTCGCATTCTCACTGCTGAAGATGTTCCGGGAGTAACCAGCTTTGGTCAAATCGAAAAGGATTATCCGATTCTTGCAGTAAAGAATATTCGATCATGGGGCGATGTTTGTGCACTAGTAGTTGCACAAACAAGGGAAGCTGCCCTGCAGGCAGCTGATCTTGTCAAAATAACAGCAGATCCTGTAACTCCCGTTCTCACCATTGAAGATGCCTTAAAGGATGATGCACCCCTTGTTCCAGCATTTGGAAACTCCAATATCGTTGCTGAACACAGACTCAGACATGGAAATCCGGAAAAAGAGTTTGATTCATGTGAGCTTATACTTGAAGAAGAATTTGAAACACAGGCAATAGAACAGGCATATATGGAACCAGAATCCGCACTTTGTATTCCAAGATCCGATGGAGTGATAGAAGTTTACGGCAGTATGCAGCATCCATTCAGTACCAGACGATTCACTGCTGCATTTCTGGGTGAACCGCTTTCGAATATTGAGGTCTATACTATCGCTGTAGGAGGTGGTTTTGGCGGAAAAGATGACACAGCTGCCGCGGTATGTGCACGAGCTGCTCTGGCTGCCAGACTACTGAACCGTCCGGTAAAATTGACGTATAAACGGGAATGGTCATTCAGAGAATCCTATAAACGCCATCCCTATAAATTGAAGTATAAAGTAGGAATAAGCAGTGAAGGTGAAATACGAGCAGTAAAAGTAGAAATGTACGCCGACTCCGGTGCATATCTTTCTGTAACACCCTGGGTAACATGGAGATCAACTGCGCAATGTTTCGGACCCTATGCAGTAAAAAATATTCACGCCGACATCTACGGCATTGCAACAAATAATATATTCAACGGAGCGATGCGTGGATTCGGTGCACCGCAGGTAAATTTTTCGGTAGAACAAATTATGGATATTGCGGCTCACACGCTTGGGATTCACCCCCTGGGCATGCGTAGAATAAACATGGTAAAACAAGGCAGCGAGACCGTAACCGGTCAGATACTTGATACCCATACCGTCAGCCTGGAAGAGGTGATGAATAAAGTTGCTCATGAGATCGGCTTTAGGAAAAAATATGAAAAATGCTCTTTCGGCACCTCGGAAAATGATGAATTGTATGGCATAGGTCTTGCAATTAGTTACCGCGGATCCAGTCTTGGTGCAGAAGGAATGGACTTCTGTTCCTGTATTATCAATGGTCAATATGATGGATCCCTCATGCTTGAGACAGGTATTCATGAAAACGGACAGGGGTCAGATTCTGTTATGATGCTTGTTCTTGCAGAAGAACTCGGTGTCAATATTGTGCGGATTCGTTACCGTAGATCTTCAACCAGTAATATCCCGGACAGCGGGACTACCGTTGCCACCCGCGGAACAATTATGGGCGGAAGTGCTGTGGTAAAAGCAGCAAGTGAATTCAAATCACTGCTATCAACTAACCTTGCAGAAAGGTTGCGCTGCAAACCCGAAGAGATCACCTTTCATGATGATAAAATCTGGGGACTGAATTATGCATACAGCCTAACCTGGGAAGAAGCAATGCATGAACTGTTCCTGCAGCAGATTACTCCCTATGCCTTTGGCGTGTTCCAGGCTCCACCTGTAAGCTGGGATGATACCACAGGACAAGGAAACGCCTATTTTACCTATGTGTACAGCTGCCAGGCAGTTGAGTTGACAGTAAGTAAAGCTACCGGGAAAATATCTTTAAAAAACATTGTTGCAGCACATGATATTGGAAAAGCAGTTAACCGAGCAATGATCTTGGGTCAAATGTACGGAGGGATAACTCAGGGAGTTGGAATGGCTCTCATGGAACATTTCAAACAGCAGGATGGAAAAGTCATAACTACCAATTTTGATACCTATAAAACCCCAAGAACAACTGATCTTCCTGAAATGACCGGAATTATTGTAG
>CAZMOX010000201.1:0-4046 GCA_964567895.1 uncultured Spirochaetales bacterium
GTGATGTCTGGCAGGAGTATCACTATGTTGTTTGTCCCCACACTGCGGCAGGGGAGTTTGTACGAAGGAATTTAGTACCGGGAAAACATTCAATCGTTGTGGCAACGGCGCACCCGGCAAAATTTGAGACTATTGTTGAGCCGGTTATTGGGCAGCAGGCAACAGTTCCGGAATCCCTTGCAGGATTACTGGAAAAAGAGGGCCATGCTGAAGTTATTACACCGGTTATGGAAAATATCTTTAACCGCTAATGCTTGAATAACCTGATTTTCGTTCATGGCGAAAACCTGCCAGCGAAGCTGAAAAGCAGGATTTATGCCATGAAAATTCCGGTTCATTCGATTGTTACATTGCCATATTTGATAAAAGTCAATTGTAACTGGAAAATCATTTGAATGATTAATTCTTATTTTATAACTTCAGATGTTTACCAATATATCCAATAAAAATTTCTTTAGATTCAGAATCAGGATAAAAATGAATACGGTAACCATTTGATATTTTAATGTGATTTTCAAAAAATACTTTGACGCCATTAGGCAGCCAGAATTCTCTTTCTTTTTTTAGAGATGAATCATTCCTTACAGATTGAGATTCACCACTAACCTGATGATTAAGTCCAAACTCTTTCAATGATTGATGAGTATAAGCAAGTATATCTCCACCAATCCATTTTTCCGAAAATGAATTCAATTTTGTAAGGGATTCTAAGACTTGAGCTAAGATAGTGTTAGAAGCAGACCAATGCAATAATTGTTCTTGAACTTTGCCACAATTTTTAAGATTTGGGAAAAAATTATCCCATTTATTATATATATCCATGCCTTGACTAATAGATTCATTTCTATCAGACAGAAAAGTTTGTCTTGAAGATTCAAAAACCTCTAGTGAATAAAGATTTACAATTTCTCCAGACTCTTCTTCTATTTCACCACCTTGATTAATAGTTCTTTTTATTACAGACAAAGGTGAGTTTTTCCAAAATTCCGTTGTAGGAAAGCTTGTTATAGGTGAATCGTTCCATGATGCCGCTCTTAGGGCGGAAAATTTTGTATCACCTTGAAAATCTATCTCATATAAATCAATGTGATTATCAATATCTTCCACTGAAAACAAAGGTTGGTTAATTTTTATACTACGGAATGCTCTTGCTAGATCTCTATTAACATTATCATTATGCTTATTATACCAATCTTGCCAATAATAACCTTTATAAAGTTCCAATCTGAACCAATTAGCATCAACAGCATCATCAACAAGAATTGTATTGAATCCAATATTCCTACACTTGATACATATCTTTAAGAATTCAGTTATTGAATCTTCTACAAATTTTTTACTTGAAAATGGTAAACTATGGTGATTGAAAATCAGAAGGCTATTCACAATAATCTTTCCAATTGCTTATCTTCTTCATCGAAGAAGCCTTTTGGCCAACTACTAATCCTGCCATCTTTATTAATTTGAGGAGAAACAACTATAGATTCATGAATATTACCCGGATTCCTTTCAAGATAAAAAAGTTTTACATCCTGAAAATCAATTCTATTCTCTTTAACTGCGACTCTAAGGCCATTGAGGAAATGGTCGGAATGGGTTTCGATAAATAACTGTACTCCATTATCTGCAGCTATAGCACATAATTTTCCTAAAACGGCTTGACCTCCGGGATGCAAATGAGCTTCGGGATTTTCAATAATTAGCAGATCACCTTTTGCAGCTCGTAATATTGATGTAAGAACAGGTAAAACAAAGGTTAATCCAAATCCAACATTTTGTGGTTTAAAATCAGCTGTCATCTCAGTTCCATTATCAAAGGCATAACCTAGTGATACAGAATTTGTAGCATTTTGCATTGTTGCATGAATATGTATTCCTGGAGAAATTTCAGCCATCCATTTTTCTATATTCTCTAACAACATTTCAGATTGTGCTTTTTTATGCTTCAAAGCATGAATCTTCATAGAAGACAACCCATATTCAGCAATAAAATGAGCCGTATATTCACCATGGTTTCCTAATGAGTTCAGATCCTTAATATAATAGTCTGAGATATCATAAGCTGGTTTTGGACTTACTCTATCTGCAGATAAATACTGAAAGTTTCTCGAAAAAAGATTTCTGTTTTCTAAATCAGCTACAACAGTATTGTTATTAGGCTGTAAATCCGATTGATGCGCATATAAAAATGAAAAATATACAGGAGATGTGCCTTCCCATACAATAGTAAAATCTATGGTTTCTTCTTCGGCATTTTCTGAGAGGATGTCTTGTCCGTTGCCTAAAGAAACATAATCACCTTTCAAAAGAAGTCCTTTATTATCTAAAGTATTTCTTTCTTTAGATTGTCTTAGAAGCAGAAGTGTTTGAATTAAAGATGATTTTCCCATTCCATTCAATCCAGTGAAAAGGTTTAATTTCCCTAATGGGAAACTAGCATCCATCAAGGATTTGAATCGTTGGATTCTTATAAATTCAAGCATTGAGGGTCTCCTTTATTATTTGAGATACTTTTTCATTTCTAATTCTGTAATGATCTTTTTTTTGTGTAGAATAAGTAATAGCTTTGAAATAATCATTATCATCTGTTACATAATCTTCATGTTTTCTGACTAAATCATCTTTTTTTTGTTCAAGGATGTTCATATCGTTTATTGAAAGCTTAACAAGTGATGTAGTCCAAACTTCAAAAAGGGTAGAGTTTTTTCTTCGGCGTCTTGAGGTCTGTCCTCTGGTTCTTTTCTCAAAAGCATAATCTCCAAAAATGTCCCAACAACGTTTTACAGCCATAGAAAACAAGAACTTATATTCAGACTGTGTGTTATTGGAAGATTCTTCAAGTAAATCAACCATCTCATCTAGAAATACAGTAATATTTTTTTTTGTCTGAGAATAATTCATGTAATGAAAAGCAAGAAATCGTAGAATGAATTCTTGATCAATCATTCGTCTTGATTGATCTCCTACAGTCTTCTTTAAATATAAATCATCAGATACTTCCGAAAGGAAGTTTCGCACCTGAGGAGTTGTCATCGCATTCCGGATTTCCTGATCATTCAGTACAAGCCCTCCAGTATTTATTCTTCGAAATATTGAATATTTTACTTTCTCTGGCGTTCCTGGCTGAATGAGAAAAAGAGTTACTGGACATTCATCAATTCGCCGTTTATAAGTTCTAGGTAGGTCTTCATATCCTTTACCATCAAAGTTTTTTAAGTATTCCAAGCCATGTAGTTTAAGTTTTTTATCAACAATAAATTTCTTTATCGAAGACAAACGTTGCAAACCATCAACGACTAGCCAATTATCATCATTTGATGCATCAAAATAAAATGCAGGTAGAGGGAACCGGATTAGAATAGATTCAATCAATTTAGACATTTTCGCATTATCCCAGAGATCGGCATGTCGTTGAAATTCTGTGTTTAGATCAATCTCATTTAGCTTCAATCTTTCTATTAGATTACGCAATGTATCTGGTTTTGATGTAATATTTATATCATTTGGGTTGAACGGATCCTCCATAATGGGCAAATCATCGTCAACCTTACCGGGTTCAATCAGGTAGTCAGTATTTTCAATATCAATTTGTTCATCTAAATGTTCGCTTGTCATATTATTAAACCTATCCTTTCCCCTTAACAAACTCATTACAATCATTCACCTCTAAGATCTCATAGGAGTAGAGATTTTCTAATCAAACACTTTATATTTATATCATATTTTTATTATTTAGGGATGATATCTTCTGTCTTAATAAATATTTTAGAATTATTATCGAATAAATCGGTTCATACCGGTGGAAATGTAACACCCTCGATATCTTTCTTATGCCGATTTATAGCGGTATAGTAACTAATAGCGCGCAGAAAAGTAGGATTATTAGTAGTTTTATAGAAAAAATACCGGGCTATTGAAATGTAGATTCGGACTACTTGTCTCCTAACAGATTGAAGACCTGTTCCCTCATCACTCTGGTTTGCCCTAATTTTTATATCACCCGTCCTGCCGGTTTTTGTCTGATGGTGAGAATTTCTACCGCATCA
>CAZMOX010000202.1:0-4013 GCA_964567895.1 uncultured Spirochaetales bacterium
ATAGCCAAACTAATTGGGTAAACAACCCAAAATCCTTTGCATATCTATCAGATTCACCGTAACTATCTATGTAATTACGGTGAAAAATTCTGCATTCTATGGAAGCAGATGGAAATCAGGCATCACACCATGCAGACGATAAGCTGCAAATGCTTCAGCATACCTAAAGCCTGCCTGCAGACCACGGAATTCACTCATAATCCTGCAAGAATCAAGAAAACTCTGATCTTCAAATTCACCCATCCAGGATATCTGACTTTTGTGAACCGAAAGAGCCTGCAATTTCTGCTCATATTCTTCGGTAATATCAACGTAGACCTCCGGAACAAAACCAACTCCTGCCGCAGTATCCCAATAAAACAGTGAAGGAAATTTATTCATCGGCTTAACTGTAGCTGGAATATTTTTCCCAACCAAAGACAGCATAACTCGGCCAACAACTGTTCCGGTTACATTATGATCAGTGCTGTTATCACATGGTGGGTTAGTAAAAACGACATCAGGATCAGCCCAGCGAATAGCATCCAAAACATCTTGGCGTAATTGCTCACTATCAACCAATCCTTCATCGTTATATCTCAGAAACCGTACTTCAGCATTATAAAACTTAGCCGCTGCAAATTGCTCCTTCTCCCGAACAGCAGCAATTTTTTCCCTTCCCTCAATTACATTCGATCCAATATTCCCACTTGTTGTCAATGCAATAAATATCTTATGCCCCTGTTTTTGGTATTTAAGGAGTGTTCCTCCACACAAAAACTCAACATCATCCGGATGTGAACCAAATGCTAATATATTCATAATTTACTATCTCCTAGTTTAAAATTCTGCGTATCGATGAGTACTGCTATTTCTGAAAGAAGAATATCTGCAGCATCAGAGGCAAAAATTGTACTGACTGTTTCATACAGTTGATCCGCCTGATCCTCTTTAAAGTTTTCGCTATGAGGGAAATATCCAAAGAACCCGTTGAACAAACCAGCTGCAACAACCACACGATTTTCTACACTATTTTTCAAATTAAGGTTGATATTCATGAGCGGTTCAACCGGAAGTCCTATCACAACAAAAGAACCAAAATTTATTATGGTAATATTTAATGTAATGGTACCGTGGTCCAGCTGCAGATAGGCTTTGTTTTGCCGATGCGTCCATAAAAAATTTGTATAGGAAAACTGCTGTTCGGTCTGCATCTTTGTTTCTTCAGCTGAAATCCCTAATGCAATACATCTCTTTTTTATCAGTGCATTAATTGTATGATCCTCAGGCACTTCATCAGGTTCAACACCAAGAAACTCAGCAAAACCAACCTTCCACGTATCAATAGCCTTTTTTACATCATCCTGGGTCATAATCCCACTTCGTAATGGTAAAGTCAGTGCCTTCTGCGTTATCAAAACTTCAGAAAGCTCAGAAACAGGATCAGCTGCCTCAGTATTTTCAATACAGGTTATCATTTCCTGTGAAATTGCAGCCATTTCAGCAAAAGAAACTCCATATGCCTGCTTAGGATCAGACATATCAAGAACTCCCCGTGTTTTGGGATCTACATTTCCTTCCGCACCCTGGATAAACATAAGCGGAATTCCCCGACTCTGCTGATACCATTCCCGGACAGGCCCGACCCAATCAGAACTTACTAAATAATTATCGACACCAAGAGTAGTAAGATGACAGGAATAATAAAAAACTGCACCTACAGTGGTTTTGTCTATTTCATCAACAAAAGTCAGTAGAAATAGACGAGGGTCTATTAATTTTTCTAGTCCCCTACGATTGATTCCGATAGTACCAACCCCGCTCCGAAGTTCGATACGTACCGATTTTAAGTTTCTTCTTGCTTCTTCAAGAGCCCTGCTGAATTGATCCACAAGCAATGTAAAATATGCTTTTTCTACTTCGCCATTTTTAGCATGCAAAGCAAATATATTTGGAGCCGAATGTGTATGGGTTGCTTGAATCTGCAATGAATCCTCTGGAATTCCAGTATTTTGGGTTATTTCATGTTTCAGAGCTTTCGCACAATCTGAATCAATTATACATACATCCACACTGAACCAAACCACCGGAAGTTGTTCTTTTTGTTGTAAAACCAGGGCATACACAAATAAAGGATCATGGATTCCTTCATATGAATGATCCCGGTCACCATATCCGAGTAGCTCCATCGGTTTATCGGGTGTAATGTCTGAATAAGCTAACCCCATCAACATGTTGTTTTTCTCACCTTCTACCTTGCTGAGCTGCCAGACAGTCAGGCAAATAGTGCTTCACAAAACCTCTTCCCCAGCGATAAGAGGGACGGAAAGCTTCAGCCATCAGAACACCGGCCTGCAGTCCCCGAAATCGTGCCGGGATTTCCAAAAAAACATCCATTTCATAGTTGAACAGACTTAACATCCAATCGTTCTGACTTTCATGACATGCCAGTATTTCAACTTTTTTCTCAAACACATCGCTAATGTCAACAAAAATCTCGGGTTCAAACCCTACACCTGCCGGTGTATCCATAAAGTAGACATGCGGTATCCCTTTTTTTGTTGGAGGAGCATCAGTTTCAATATTAGGAACTCCTGCCATATGAATACATTCATCAACAATAAATCCTGAAATAGAGTGATCCGGATTATAATCTTGTCTGAAATGGCAGATTACTACATCAGGATCGGCTATCCGGAAAGCGTTGATAAATGCATGCCGCGTTTCTACAGAATCGATAAGAAATTCATCATCAAACCCAAGCCAGATTAACTCCGCTCCAATAATTGAAGCAGCTTTTTGGGCTTCAGCTTTACGAACTGCAGCTATTTCGTTTTCTGCCAGGGTTGTTGAACCTACATTTCCATTCGTTGCTATACAGAAAAATATTTTGGCTCCCTGTTGAGCATACCGTACAGCCGTTCCCCCACAATAAGCTTCAATATCGTCAGGATGAGCACCTACAAACAATACATTCATCTGTTTCTCCTTCACAGCACTACCCTTTAAGCAAGTGATTTATGGTATAAAATTCCAGGGCTTCATAATCACGTTTCTCAATACAAGCATCACGATATGCGGTATCAAAAGTATCTACTTTTTTCTCCAGCAATTTAAATATTTCAAGACTATTTTGAATATGGCGATAACAAACTTCCTGTTTCTGGGTTCTCATAGCTTTCACATCAAGTCCGATATACTCACCGGCAGATCCATAATTATGTTTTTTCAATACCATCACCTGGTTAAAAGCCTGCCGAAGGTTCTCTACTCCAAAACTTTTATCCTGATCATACTTCATTCCATTCTGATCATTGAGGTGCACACCCCACAATTTACCACTTGCCAGTGCATAACCTATTTCGGAAGCAGGGTCTAGTCCTGCCAGAATAACATGCGCACTTTCGATTAACCCACCAACTCTTTCAGGAGCACTAGTCAGGTGGGAAAGCCCGATAACATGACCGATAGTCGGACATATACTGCGATCAATTGGTTCATTCGGCTTTGGTTCAATAAGTACCTTGATTTTTGGATCATAATCAAGAATTGCATTAATTCCTTCAACAAGTCTCTTCACACTTACTACTGGATCTTTACTCTCCTGACAGAGAGTTCCTTCCCGTGCAAGCCAAAGAACTATTTTTTCACATCCCAACTCTTTTGCAATGTCAACAGAACGCAGTCCTCGCCAAATGGCAAACTCACGGTCCTCTTTACTATTGGAAGTAAATCCGCCATCAGTTGTATGCGGATCCATCCATAGCCGGGGAGCTACAAATTCGGCACTCAACCCTTCGCTGTCAAGCATTTCCTTGACTCCTGCGGCTTCTTTCCGAATCTGATCCTCAGTAAGTGAGTTCATAGCCGGCACTGCATCATCGTCATGGAACTGAATAGCATCAATTCCAATCTCTTTGAATTTTTTTATCTTATTTTCAAAAGTAATCGGTTTCCTTACAGCAGGACCAAAAGCATCCTCTCCTTCATGTACATTCCAGGGACCAACAGAAAACTTAGATTCGGACATATTC
>CAZMOX010000203.1:0-3958 GCA_964567895.1 uncultured Spirochaetales bacterium
TCGTTTCGCAGATATACCTCTGTCGTCCGTATAGACGCGTGACCTAAAAGATCCCTGATGAAATACCGATACTTTAGAAATACCGATAGTTTTGAAGTCAGGACAGCAAGTCTTTACTGTACAACAGATAGGTCGTCGTAGAAGAAATTACTATCGGAATAATTTTCAGGTAATACCATAGAGCTTCTTGATCGTTTCTCCGTCATTCATGTATCTGGGGAGTTCTTTATGAACCAACGGATTGTCACCTCCCGTTGCATTTTCTATTGCTTTCCGTTTCATATCGACGTCGGCATGAGCATAAATCAATGAGGTCTTCATGCTCGAATGCCCCAGCCATTCACTCACCAAGGGCAGCGGCATTCCTGCACTATACAGGTGCTGTGCACGGGTGTGCCGAAATAATTCCTTACGTAAGGAATTCCTCAGTTATCCAAACTTATTATCATTCCTTACCTTTTGATGTAACTCCCGCTGGATAAGGAGTTATGATTTCAAAGGTTTGGATATTATTTGCTTTAATTGTTAGCTACTTTTCGTAATTATTGGCTTTATCCCACAACTTACTGAAAGACTATTCTGGAATTTCCATTTCTTTGGAATCTTGGAGATAGTTTCATCTTCTATTTTCTCAATGGCCTTTTTTTTCATTTCAAGATTAATATCAAAATAGACCATGGTAGTTTGGATATTGCTATGTCCCAGTATTGTCGAGATCTGTACTATATTCATTCCATTATCCAGCCAATGGGTTGCAGCAGAATGTCGGATTTGATGGCAATGAAGAGAAACGGGTACCTCCGGGCATGTTTCATGGGCTTTCATCGCATATTTTTTCAGTTGCTTGTTTACTGCAACTTGTGAGATTTTTCCCCTTGGACCAGTGTTTCTGGAATAGAATACATAGCTGACAGGAGCTGGAAAACTGCCATGAAATTCTTTGAGATATTTTTTTAGCAGGGTCACCGTGCGAGGCAAAAGATAAAGTGTCCGGATCTTTGCACCTTTGCCAATCACCGTAACATAAGCTGGCGACACGTCAATATGTAGATCCCTAATGGTCAATGAGAGAATTTCATCAAGCCTCGAAGCGATATTGTACATGACCGTGAAGAGCGTCAGGTACTTTCTTCCTGTACTCGTTCTCTGGTCAGGGACTGACAGCAATGACTTCAAGCCATTTTTTGAAACTCCCGACACTGCTTTCTTTAACACCTTTCGCAGGGGAATTGCCTGCGCTTCGTGATAGAGATATGCAAGGGAATGGTCAGTTCTCGCCACATATTTGAGGAATGTCCGTAATGCCCCAAGCCGGTTGTTGCAGGTAGCCGGGCAGCAATTTCTGCTGTTGGCAAGCCATTTTATCCACTCCTCCATATTCTGTGGGCAGAAATCATCAGGCACAATGGACAGGCTATCTACCCGTTTGTCCTTTTCCAGGAAATCCAGAAACAGAGAGATTGCATACTCATAATTCCTTGCTGTCTTTTCGCTCCGTATGTTCTGCGAGGGAAGATAGGTATTGATCCATTCCCCAATCAGATGGGTTATCCGCAATGTGAGCTGGTTAGTCCTCATGTTTATCTACCTCCGGTATTATCTCATTAAAAGATGCTTCCGAGGTTTTCCTAAGAATCCCTGCAAATTCAGGGACAAGAGAATAGTAGTATTTTGTACTCTCCAGCGTGGAATGCCCCATGCTCTTGCTGAGGTAAGTGAACTTAGAGCCGAATTTAGGTTCACTTACCCATTGGTTGATGTTTGCTGTCGCATAGTTGTGCCTTAACGTATATGCGGTGGCATATCCAAAGCCACAGCTTTTCCAGATAAGGTCAAAATTATCTATCACCCATTCCCGGCAATAGTGACTGTTGGACTGGGTGGGGAAAAAGTAAAACCTGTTCACAATGAGTTTTCTGATTTCCCGGTCATAGTTCCTCATTAGTTGTAGCATCGAGTTATGAAGCACTACAAAATGTTGGTTAGGCCCTTTTGAGGACACAATGCTCAGCACTCCAGTTTCAAGATCGATATCCTTTATGCATAGCAGCCTCGCTTCGTTGGTCCTGATCCCAGAACTGAAAAGCAAGCGGAAAAACACAGGAATAGTGATTTGTCTGGCTTTGCAAACCCAAGAATGCTTCTTCAATCCTATCGAATCACAGGCTTGAAAGAAGGCGGCTAGTTCTGCTTGGGTAAAGGCATGAGGAATATAGGTTGAAGGGCTTTCGGGCAGGTATTCAGGAGGAATTACTGATGAAAGACCTCTTGCATTAAGGAACTGGACAAAAAATTTGACCACAAAAATCCTGCTGTTACGGGAATTGTTGGTTTCTGTCGGTCTAGTCACACACCAACTGTCCACCATCTCTTGTTGCAATGTATCCACAGTCGGAAAATTATTCTTGCAGAAGTCATCAAAATAGTACAAATTTGCTTCAATACTGGAACACCATTTGTTGGAAATCTGCCGATACTCTATGAATTGCCCAATCACTGGCTGTAGGAATGAATGAAATTCTCTCATCTCAGGGCCTCCACTTGGATAGGGAAGTCCTGAATGCTGAGCGAGCACTCTTTTAAATGAACGAAATCCGCGTTAAGATATGTCTGCGTGGAATCGGGAGAGGAGTGTCCAAGGATCGTGCTGATTATTGGTATGGGGACATCATTTGCAAGTAGCTCTGTGGCTAGATGGTGCCTGAGAAGATGCAATCCCTTTCTGTCTCCTGGTTCCTGTCTTATCCCACATTTTTTCATAATTGAACAGGAAATGGCAAAACCAGTCGAACTTTTCAACCGCCCGTACGGATGATTATGGCTTATGAATATTTCTTGGGTATCAGTTTTCGGCCTTTTCTTGGTAACGTAATCATAGATTACATTGCCCACTACAGGGATCAGAGGAAGAAGTAACGGAACCCCTGTCTTTTGTTGTTTTATTGAGATGGTGTCATTGTCCCAGTCTATCGAGGTCAATGTAAGATCCATGATGTCGCAGTTGCGCAGGCCAGTAAACATAGCCAGCAGTCCAATTGCCTTATCCCTCAGGGAAATAGGAGATGATTCAGAAATCAGGCCATTTTCCAGGCGATTATATTCTACTTCTGTAAGATATTGGATGTTCTTTCTCGAATCCCTCAATTGGGGAAGGAATGCGATTATCCTGATGATGATGGCGCTATCGAAGGCCTTGTTTTCTTTGCATGCAGCAAAGATTGCCTTAATATTCTTTTTATATGAACTACTTTTTCCCAGCTTCCCGTCTTCACCAAGAAATACATTAATAACCGAATTCTGAGTAATGGCTGAGAGGGAACCGATGCCCTGCTTCCAAATACAGGTTAGGAAGGTAATTCCTGAAATTGATTCTATTCGTACGGTTCCTCCTTTTTTTCCTTTTTCAGTAGCGGTACGAATATAGCTATTTATGACTTCCCTGAATTCATCTGGTAACAATTCATATGCAGTTTTTTTCTTGTCAACCTGCTGTTTGATCTTGCCTTCTGGGTACGTACCATAGTTGTCGAAATACTTAATCGAACTAAGCAAGTTTTTGGCACTTCGTAGTGATGTACCTGAACGGTTGGCTAGGTAATACCTGTATATATCCTCATATGTATGGCATTCACCGCTTCCAACAAGTTTGAACACCTTGTTAAAAACTGTCTTGTAAAGACGAATATATCTCTTAGTATATTCTTTCTCTTTGAAGAACTCTAACAATTGAGATTCTTTAATTTTCAATTCTTTACTATTGATATCCATGATATCCTCCTTGTTAAGAAGGATACATTCTAAGCAAATAATATCCAAACCTTTGAAATCATAACTCCTTATCCAGCGTGAGTTACATCAAAAGGTAAGGAATGATAATAAGTTTGGATAACGCCAGAGATGGGGGTAAAGATGAGGAAGGTCTGAATGTTCTTGTTTCACAATCAGCTCGTATTTATTC
>CAZMOX010000204.1:0-3930 GCA_964567895.1 uncultured Spirochaetales bacterium
ATGCTTAAAATTCCATGAAACTAAAGAATCTATATGATTAACAGAAGCAATTGCCATATGAAAAGCGTCTTCTTCCTCAGAAGGAGGTATAGCTCCTTTCTCAATGTATACTTGTGCTAAATCTACTGCATTCTGGGATAATTCGAGAATCTCTGTTTGATTCTTTATCAATAAATCCTGAATATTTTTTCTCTTTTCGGCATTACTTAATCTATCTATTTCTTCGATTGAAATTACAGAAGTACATAATTCATATTCAATTGCTTCAAATTCAAACCATTTTTGCGTGAGCAATTGCCGCATAGGTTTTGAAGTATCAAAAAACGCACTGGGAACAGAAGTGTCAAGATATAATTTTGTTTTCATTTCCTTCCCCTTTCCATTACTCATATAGGTTTTAAATCAAATAAACTATTTTAATAACTGATTGCTTGATAATAGTGTACAAGTTTTTAATATAAAAAGCAAATATTGCGGTACCGGGAACGTTTTCCACAAAAGGGCATATTTTCTGGGGAGTGGGGTGGTAAGTTTTTTATGGGTAAGGGAATAAGAAGAGTGGGGGTTGAGCTGGCCGATTATTTGAACCGGGTACCGATTCCACAAAAACGCACATTTTCGGTGGAAGTATAGTTGGAATGAGGGTTTTTTTTTTGAGTTTTTTATATTGTCTGATATTCTGAACAAAGAACAAATAGAGCCAGTGACAGACTTACCATTATTTAAAGCTGCTTCTCATTATATGCATATAAATGAAGTGAACCGATAGATTGTCATATGAGATATTAGTTGCTTAATCAACGACAATTTAAACTACCGACAAGATTCAGTTGATTCACATTAACGTCATCTTGATCAATAGTAAATATTCCTTAAAATGTTAGCTATGTATACAAAAGCCAATATGGATGAAATCACCTCTCTTATTCAAGTTTATCTTCCCGAAGTAGATTCTATATATTTATTGGGGAGTTATAGCAAAGAGTATCCGCCGAAGGATTCAGATGAACAACATGCTCTTCAACCAGGCTGAAATCACAGCGCAATCGTGCTTGCTCTACATAATACTTCAGCAATCGCCACAGTTTCGTATCCTGCTCTTCGAGCATCTGTGCTACTGCTCTCACTGATAGCACCTTCACCATTTCTACCAGATAGGTGTCCATTAAGAGGGTGAATCCAGACTCCTTTCGCCCCCAAGGTACTTCCACCTTGCGCACTTTATGATTCGGGCAGATGATCCTCGGTACTCGTGCATGGATATAACACTTGTATTGAAAAAAATTCATATGCCTCCAGGTTTTTTCTTTCGTATCATGTACCGGTAGTTCCCGCTCTCCACAGTTAACTTCGGTACAGGTAAACTTCGCTCCTTTGGTAAAGACAATACGGATATGCAGCTCCTGTCTGTTTGTTTCGCTATTCTCAATAAACTCAATTTCGTTCACTTGCCATGGACCTTTCAACGCACTCTGGCCGTTTCCCACCGCACCCATGGCCGTTTTTTCACGCCATATGCAGCTTACCAACCAGACTCCCTCTTTGCAATCTTTCTTTCCTTTCTTTTCCCTTTACCCACTCAAAACAGCGAATGGCCGTTTATTTTCTTTTAATTCCTTTTAACATAAATGGTTAGTATATTGGGACAGGCTCTAAATTAGGCTTTTTGTTGCATATGTAAGTTTCCTGTAGTATTATCAATATTATCATGAAAAAGAAAATTTATTTATTATCATTACTAATGATCACCATTATTATGATTTTATTAGTCTCTTGTGGAAGTTTATCTTCTAGTATTATTGAGAACAATAATAGTTCCAATACTATTGAAAACGATATTAATTCTAATACTCCAAATGAAAAATTTAATGAATTTGATGCCTGTAGTGGAACCTTACCTGTTAAACTAAAAGTTATAGATACAATAGAGTTAGCAGATGAATAAAAAATTATTAATCATTATTATTTTTTTAGTTTTTCTTTTCTCTATTAGTGCAGAACCTATAACAGTATTAGGTTATGGTAAAACTTGTGAAGAAGCAGAAAATAACGCATTGCTAGAATTGTCTGCTTTTATTTCTACTGAGGTAAGCTCTACAACTAGTTCTTCAACTTCTATTGAAAATGACAAAATAACTAGTAATACTTTTTCTGATAATTCGATATTAACTTCAAATTCTAAATTGTTTGGAGTAAAATATAATAGTAAACCTAATGTAAATGGTATGAAATGTTCAGAAGCTATTATACTTGATATTGATACAGTTCAAATACAATATAAAACTAGAATTAATGATCTTATTACTGAAATAAATAAAACTAATTTATTATTGGATAAAACCAATAATATAAATGATAAATTACAATATTTAGAATTTATTTTTGACTATATAAAAACTTATAAAAACTATAGGTTTATTATGCTTCATTTAAATTACTCCTGGGAAGTTCCACAATTATCAATAAGTGAAATAGCTTTAAAAGTTGAATATCTTAATTTACTAAATAAACAGCAAAAAATTCTTAATAATGAGATAGCAACCTTACAATCACAACTTACAGAAAAAGAACAACTGCAAAGTGATAAATTAAATGAAGTCATTTCTCAAAGAAATAAAATTAGGGAAGAAAAAGAAAAAGTTGTAGCAGAAGAAGAACAATGGAGACAAGGAGTAATACAATCTAAAACTAAAGATATAATTGAAAAAGCAAATACACTAAAAGCAGATAGTTTAAAAATGCAAAATAATAGATCTTCATTAATTCCTAGTGAAAATCCTTTACTGATGATAAAACAGATTGAAAGTAAGGATAATAGTTATGAAGTTTCTTGTGATAAGTTATTAGTTGAAATTAAAGGTCTTAGACTTCAAACTGAAAAATCTTTTTTTATTGATAAAGATCAAATTAGTCATAGGAAATTATCAATTGCAGAAAAGCAAAATGGAAAAGAAACACCTCAAAGCATAAAACATACTCAATACTTGATCAGCCAATCAAAGCAAGTATATTTTGAGCAATATAAAGATAACAGAAATACTTTATTAAATGCAGTAAAAGAGGAACTTGCTAGTGAATATGATACAATCTTGGAAAACATTACTTCTCTAAATAATACTGACTTCACCATTGATTCCTCAATAGATGATATGAATATAACTATAGGACAATATAATGGATATAAAAATAATTGGCCAGTAGTAGTTGATTTTACTATTCTAAACAAAAGAATTGAAATGGAATTTGGTTTG
This sequence comes from uncultured Spirochaetales bacterium, assembly GCA_964567895.1. GTDB lineage: Bacteria > Spirochaetota > Spirochaetia > JABMQR01 > JABMQR01 > JABMQR01. The sequence goes on from CAZMOX010000204.1 coordinate 3,252, forward strand.
AGTTTTGAAGATTTTGAGCAAACTAAGATTCCTGTAATAGGAGTAGATGGAGAATATTCTCCAGGATTTTATAGCTATATGGAGCAAGTCGAAGTACTAGAAACATATTTTGCTGATTCAGAAAGTAATCCTATATCAATAAAACTACAGTATTCTATAACATCAGATAAAGAATCTATTCATAATTATTCTATTAATGTAAATAAAATGATTGTTACTAGAAATGATAACAATGAGCAAATTATAAAAACTAATTTGACATCAACTGATAATTTAAAACACTTAGCATCAACTGATGAAAGATTTATCTATGCCCCACATGAAAAGTTAGCTTTACAAGAAATGGAATTGACAGATAATAATAAAACTAAGCTTCCAGAATGGAATGTACAAAACTATTTAGTACCTTTAAATTATGTTTCAACTAATCCTAATCTTTTTGAGTATGAGGGATCAGCTATTGTTGGATCTTATATAACTGACAATAAAATCAAAATTCCTTATTATTCTCCTTCAAACCTATTAATAACAACAATAGGTGATGGGGCTTTTGAAAATACTAATTTAACTGAAGTTACAATACCTGATAGTGTAACTAATATTGGAAAACTTGCTTTTGGGAAGTGTAATAATTTAACAAAAATTACACTTGGAAAAAACTTAACAACAATAGGTGAGT
>CAZMOX010000205.1:0-3928 GCA_964567895.1 uncultured Spirochaetales bacterium
ATATCCGGAAGGTGGGTAAGAGAACCGCCGGCTTCTCCTGAGCTGGGTAATCCATAGAATGTACTCATCTGGTTGGCCATTATTTTAAATAACATTTTTTCCGATCGATAGTAGAGATCTTTTCCTGTCTGCATGTTTGTTACAGAGGGTCCTACTCCATAAAAAACGGGAAATCCGGGTTTATAAACCTGTGCAATAAGAATAGGAATTAAAGCCTCTATATTTGCCTGAAGAAATGTTCCCGCTATACTGTAGGGTGATGTGGAGCCAGCCATAGGGCATACGGTTGTTACTATTGGAAACCCATTTTCCATAGCCATTTTCATAATTTCAATATTGGCTCCATTTACAGCAAGCGGGCTCAGGACTGCCATGGCTATACTGAGAAGGGGTGGTTCCTGGGCACTGCGGTTTGAAGATTCGGCAATTATCTGCACAACATCAATCCAGTCTCTGCAGTTCTGTTCATTATCCGGATAGGCAGATATATGTTTTGTCATATGGGAGAGGAAGGTTTCCATTGTTCTGTAATAGCTGTCAAATCCAGGTACATCGGTGACAGGATTCTGCATACGCATCATTAGAGAAACGGAGTCCAGAGATTCGCCGATAATGGTATTTTTCTTTACATCTGCAAGATTCGGCAGTCTGATTCCATCATCCCAGTCAACTATAAAGGGGTCTAGAATGAGGGATGTATAGTAGACGTTATCTCCTCCTGCCTGCAGTATGTTGCCGTTTATTCCACCGAGAGGTATGATTGACGGAGCAATTTCCAACAACTCTTTTACGAGTTTTGCCGGTAGTTTGATGGTGCTGCTCTGTTCATCAACCAGTGCACCCAGTTTTTTGAATTTTGATAAGGTTTCGGGGTGATGTACCTTAAAACCCGTTGTTTCAAATATTCTCAGGGTGTTTTGATGGATTTGTTCGATTTCATTTTGTGATAATACAGATAGACTAAGATTCCCCATAAGTTCTTCCTTGCAAGATCAGACTTTTTAGAATAGTATGCTGTCATGACACTGTCATGACAGCATACTATTCTACTATATCAACAGTTTTTTGCGGCGTCAAGAAATATGTCATTATTTGAATAATGAATAATGAAAATAACACATGTATCGGAGAGAGTTTGATGATAAGAAAGACTAAAAATGAACAGGCTTATCAGGGAATTAAGAAACTGGTTATATCCGGAGGATTTACTCACGATGCTCAGTGGTCATTACGATCTTTGGCAGATAAGTTTGGTATGTCTGTAGCCCCTATAACTGAGGCAGTCAGACGATTAGAGCAGGAGGGACTTCTCCTTGTTAAACCGCAGCAGGGTATAACGGTAAGACAGTTGTCACTACCAGAGATACAGGAATATACAATCATTCGTGAAGGATTGGAAATTCAGGCAGTCCGCCTTCTGTCAATGAAGAGTTCAGAAAAAGATGCCAGAGAGCTTTGGGATATGGTCAGGGAGTTGAATCAGCTGGTAGATAAGAATCATTTTGATGATGCGGCATATCAGGATTTTCTGCTGCACCGTGAGATGGTGAAAAAAGCAGAAATCCACCTGCTGCTCGAACAGTTTGAGAGAATTTCGGCGATATTATTTCTCACTACTGGTGGATGGAATGGTCCTGCTTTTGCAGGGGAAGCAAAATTTGAAAATGATAATCATGAGCAGTTAATTGAAATCGTATTTCAGGGTGATCCGGATAGAGCAGAAAAAGCTGTGCGGGATCATATAAACAGCATTGCCTCAAAATTTGATAAATCTCACAAAAACAAAAAATTATAAAAAATCGAAACTGGAGTAATTGATGATCAATTTTCTAAAATCAACATCTAAGGGTAAGTCTGATATTTTATACATTGTGACCCTGTTAAATGATGCAGCTTTGAATGTCTTAATATTTACCGTTGCCCGAGGTCTTGCAGAACAGAACTCCAGTCTCTTGGTTATGGGAATATTTGGTGCCGGTCTATCACTGTTTTTTGCTTTCAGCAGTCTCGGGTTTGGCAGGGTCTCTGATAAGATGCAGCACAAAAAATTATTAATGTATCTCGGGGTGATTCTTCTTCTTGTTTGTACTGCACTTATCAAATTTCTTGACATTGGAAGTACTGCTTCAATGATTATTTATGGTTTATCAGGAGGTTCTGCCGGTCTGTTGTATCCTGCATTACTATCTTGGTTGAACCACAAAGAACCGGGAAAAACCGATGTAAAGGGTGTGAGTTCTATAGTGGTTAAATTTTGCATCTCATGGAACATGGGTATGATTTTTGGTAACTATGCCGCAGGGGAATTATTTACAATATCATCAGAATTACCGCTCTATTTAGGTATTGGTTTTTGTCTGATTAATTTATTGTTGATATATGCGGTTTTGCCGTCTCGTCCTGCGTTGAATTCGGAACCTGTAGCTTCAGTACCGTCAGCAGCTCTGCATCCGCAGATCCATAGTATTAATTTAGCACAAGAGACACAGGATCAATTACGGAAAAATCTTTTTGTTAAGTTGAGCTGGGTTGCAAATATTGGCGGAGCGTTTATCAGCAGTTTGATTCTGCACCTGTTCCCAAAGATGGCGGTTGAAATCGGAATATCTCCGGAGCAGCATGCAATAATATTAGGAATAATGCGTGCTGCAGTAATTAGTGTCTATCTAATTATGCACTCTTCAAAATTTTGGCAATACAAGTTTCCTGTCCTGCTCAGTTTGCAGGGGGTGGCGATTCTGGGGCTTCTCTTTCTCTATTTATCACAAAATGTATTTGTGATAATTTTTGGATTTATCTGTATTGCTTGTTTAACAGGCCATAACTATTTTGCTGGTATGTTTTATGGAAATGCAACAAGCAGTAATGAAAATAGTGGGAAATTAAATGGATATCATGAGGGTACTATTGGACTTGGTGTAGGGTTAGGTTCTCTTTTTGGTGGTATAATTGGATACTACTACTCTCTTTATGCACCCTATTTATTTGCTGTTATTGTGATTTGTATTATGGTAAGCATACAGTTGGTCATGTATATAAGGTATCTTATAAAGAAAAAAGCTCGAATTTAATCAGCTCCTATATGATCTTCAGAAGCAGCACAAGGAAATTATTTGACACATTTGACACATTTGACACATTTGACGGCAGCAGCTCAAATTTATTACTTTCCCAATGATAAGTGATAACCATTCATAGCCATGTCTATCTATCATTCTCGAAAATTATCGAGAAAAACAGCAGATTGTCCAATATCTGTTTATGAACTGTTTGCGGTCATTTATCAAAAAACTCAATTAAAACCATGCATGCTGACTACTTTTCTCCCATGAAATCAAGAGTAAGAATATTTACGGATCGGATCGAATTTATGAATCCAGGATGTTTTCCAAAACCAGTGGAAGAATTAATTAAATCAGATATTTCTATTCCCCGGAACCCAATAATAGCCAAATTAGTTAAGCAAGGTGTTTTGATGCATATTGGATCGAAAAAAGGTGGGCATTGGGGGTTTCGGGAGTAAATAGAGCCTGTAAACTGTGTGAAAACATGAAAATACTGCCAAACCAACGAGTTTAATGAAGTAGTTCCTGCTAATTCAACGATTAACGTAAGAAAATCCGAATTATAATTTACTGTATCGTAGATTCCCCTTCACCCAAGTGTTTTTTACCGTTAATTCAGAATCAAGATGGAGAAAGTCCGCATCAAAACCAACCGCTATATCTCCCTTTTTGCCATAAACTCCCAGAACCTTTGATGGACTTGTGGATGCCATGGTAATAGCCTCTTCGGCTGTTCCTACACCAAATTTAACAACATTTTTAACTGCCCGATCCATCGTTAACCCGCTGCCATAAAGACCTCCGGGAGAATGTGAATTCTCTGTACCTCTGGCTGGACCGCCAGGATAAGCGAATACAACTTC
>CAZMOX010000206.1:0-3920 GCA_964567895.1 uncultured Spirochaetales bacterium
AAGAACATCCTGAAATAATCTAAGCGTATACTGTAAAAATGCGGGGAATTTAGGTCATAATATGATTTTAAGTATTCTCTTTACAATACGGTAGTTCCTGATACTATTATGTAAGAGCGAAGTAGCTTGGTTTTTTCAATCAGGAGAGATGTTTATGGATAGAAAAGCAAATATTGCAAGGCTTAAAGAGATAGATCACGAACGGGTTCTCTATCAGAATATAACAGCGTTATTGGGTTGGGATCAGGAAATCAATATGCCGGAAAGTGGCGTAGAGGGCAGGTCTGAGCAAATGGCTCTGATGCAGGGAGTTCTGCATGATAAAATTACGTCTGGCGAAATAGGGGACTTGCTTGATGCTCTTGGAGCTTCTGAGCAGCAGTCTTCAGGAGATCCATCTTTTTCTGATATGGAAAGAGGTTTGATCAGGGAGTATTTTAGAGAGTATAATCGGGAAAGAAAAATCCCCAAAAAACTTGTCCAGGAAATGGCTGTAGTTACCAGTAAAGCACAACCGGCTTGGGTAGAGGCAAGAAAAAGTCAGGATTTTTCAATTTTTCAAACGCATCTTGAAAAAATAGTTGCACTAACCCGAGAGACCACAGAGTGTCTTGGATATAAAGAACATCCTTATGACCCGCTTATTGATCAATATGAACCGGGAATGACTACCTCTGAAGTGGCCAGAGTGTTCAGCGGTGTTAAGAAAGATATTGTTGCTCTTCTCGGGAAAATCGCTGAAAAGGGGCAGGTGGATGACTCTTTCCTGTATGAGCCTTATGATAATAAACTCCAGGATGATTTTGGAAGAAAAATACTTACCGACATGGGGTTTGATTTTCAGCGGGGAATCCTGACAGAATCTGCCCACCCTTTTACGACCGGAGTAGGGAAGGATGATATTCGTATTACTACACGGTATAACGAACCCTCAATGAGCAGTTCTCTTTTCAGTACGATCCATGAAGGTGGCCATGCTCTCTACGAAATGGGTGCCGCAAGCCCTGAACTGAAGGGAACAAGTCTTGGAACCGGTATCTCCCTGGCTGTACATGAGAGCCAGTCAAGATTCTGGGAGAATATTGTAGCTAGAAGTGATGATTTCTGGGAAAACTATTATGCATCTTTACAGGGTATGTTTCCTGATCAGCTTGGTAAAGTATCCCGGGATGCTTTTGTTCGTGGAATTAATAAAGTTGAACCATCGATGATCAGGGTAAATGCAGATGAGGTGACCTACAGTCTGCATATAATTCTCCGATTCGAAATTGAAACAGCCTTAGTTAACGGTGAACTTGAAGTGAAGGATCTGCCTGAAGCGTGGAACGAGAAAATGCGTGAGATGCTGGGTGTTATTCCTGCTAATAGTGCTGAGGGAGTTCTTCAGGATGTGCACTGGTCAGCAGGCTTAATTGGTTATTTTCCTACCTATGCCCTGGGAAACCTTTTCAGTGCCCAGTTTCTTGAAACCCTAAAGCAGGAGATTCCTGATTACCGTGAACATATTTCATCAGGGAATCTCATACATCTGCAGAGGTGGCTGAATGAGAAAATATATCAAAAAGGTGGGGTTTATACAGCAACAGAGGTTCTGCAGCAGGTAACGGGAAAACCTCTCGACCCCTCACATTTTTCCAGATACCTTGAGGAGAAATATACCCGGATTTATGATTTGTAATCATTCAGTCAGGGCAGCTGATTTGCCCTGGTTTTTTATACCCTAGTGTGGGTGTTGAAGTACTCCGCTATATGTTGGGTAAACCTTTGTAGACCCAACAATCAGGTAATAAAGCATCCAGCAGCTGTTTTCTCATCATACCCAGTTGTGTTTTTCCCATTATACTCCCATAGTATAGTTATGACTGTCACACTATATAAAGAGAGTAACAACAAGACCTACTATTATTCGATCCATGATCAACAGCAAATGCTGTTTGATGGGTATGAATTTACTACTGCATGGGGACAAAATCTTGCTAAAGGGCGTGTGAAACAGTACCATTTTAGAACAAGAAGAGAGATGACTGATAAATTCCGAACTCTTATAAATAAGAGGAAAGAAGATGGATACAAGCTCCTCTATACCTTTTCCCGTAAATCAAAAAACGATATACTATCAACTATTATTTCAGAGACTGCAGGATAATCAGTCTGCACCCTGAAAACATGGAGTAGTATGTGAATTTACCAAATAAGCTCACTGTATCGCGCCTTGTAATGGCGCCGTTATTTTTTATAGCCTATTTTCTTCCCGGTTGGGTTAATGCCCCGAATCCTGATTTATTGATCACTATTTCAGCATGGACACTTATTGTTCTCTGTATAGCAATCGAGATGTCTGATTTGCTGGATGGGATCATTGCCCGGCGTATGAATTTAATTACGGATTTAGGAAAGGTTTTGGATCCGTTTGCCGATGTAATAAGCAGGATTACCTATTTTCTCTGTCTTGCCTATTCAGGTATTATGCCGTTATGGATATTTATCATTATTCTTTATCGGGAGCTTTCCGTGATTTTTCTCAGGATGATAATGATGGGAAGGGGTGTTGTCATGGCTGCTAATATTTGGGGGAAGGCGAAAGCCGTCCTTTATGCCGTTTCGGGGTTTGCGGGAATAATTTTGGCCTTCTTAATGCGGAGCATGCCTGATGCGGAGTGGTTATCAATATATCAGTCAATTCTGTTTGTTCTTTTTGTTCTTACTGCAGCAGCATCAGTTATATCTTTTATTACCTATCTGCGGCCGGTGATACGCAGTGGTGTGTTTAAATAAACAGGCCGAAACAAATGATAAAAAATAAGAGAATTCCAAAACCACAATCACTTTCTGAATTGAGTTCTGGAGATGGCTCCGGGATCAAATTTGTACTGACTGATGTTGATGATACAATAACAACTAAAGGAAGATTGCTGCCGTCAGCATTAAAAAGCCTTTGGGATCTCCATGAACAGGGAATAAAGATTATCCCTGTAACGGGTGGTTCTGCAGGTTGGGCTGATGTCTATTTTCGTCAATGGCCGATAGATGCAATCATAACCGAAAGCGGAGCTTTAGCCTGGTATCGTGAAGATGGTGTAAGAAAAAGGGTTGATTATCCTTCGATCATCCGGGACGGGTATCGTGCAAAAGCTGACCGGTTTATCAAACGTGTCTTAAAAGAAGTCCCCCATAGCAAACTCTCAGTAGATCAGTTTTGCAGGATATATGATATTGCATTTGATCATCATGAGGAAGAACCCTTTTTAGGGCAGGATGGGATAGAACAGATTCTTCGTATCTGTGCAGAAGAGGGAGCCTCCTTCGGTGTCAGTTCGATTCATGTAAACTGCTGGTTTGGTACTTACAGCAAGTTGGATATGGTCAGGTACTTGTTGAAGGATGTGTATGGTTTAACGGAGGATATAATGAAGCAGCAGATTGCCTATTGTGGTGATGCTCCGAATGATTCACCGTTATTCGATTTTTTTCCTTTAAGTTTCGGTGTGGCCAATGTTTTGTCTTCTTCTGTAGATATGCCGGTCATGCCGGCGTATTGTGCTGATAGTTGCTATGGGAAGGGTTTTTCGGAAATAGCCGATGCACTTATCTCCTGCCACTGAAACATTTTGAATCTGCTTTTTATCGTGGTTCCTGCTTGTCAGATTTGACTTCTTTGCTGAGTCTTCATCCAAACTTTTGGATGATGTTCTTTTAGTTCATGATAATAATAATTATTTATAGGAAAAACCTGTTTGCTTGTTGACACATAAGAGTGTTTATTGGTATAACGATCAAGCGCGTTGAGGTTAGCAGTTATTAATAACAACTAACTGAGACGCAGTCCAGCGCTTAACGGCATATGGACAACAGTTCTTTGACAGGGATAATTAGGGAAGGGAAGGAACGATCAGGAAACTGATTGAAAAGAAGAAGTATAA
>CAZMOX010000207.1:0-3839 GCA_964567895.1 uncultured Spirochaetales bacterium
TTACAGATAATAAAATATGGAAAGTGAATTGGTTTGGGAGACCTGCTGATGCAGTATTTTTGAGACAACTTGGAGCTTTAGAGAAATTAATTGGGTTTATTGACCGGGACAGGTCAGGACAAGGAATTTCACAAAATCCACATAGATACTCAGCAAATAATATTCCTGAAAAAATATTAAAGGTAAATTCTTTCTCTAGGTATGATAAGCCTTTAGTTTTTGAAAATACTCCGAGCATGGTCTATCGGACAGGAAAAATAAAATCATATTATGGCAACAAATTACTTATCAAAGGGGGGCTTAGTGAAAAGTTTTCTGTGAAAGGGCATATATTAGCGCGATTTGTGAAGAATGATTTTAGTTTTACAAACGCAATTTGCTGTTTACAGAGTCAAAGTAAAAATGAAAGTGAATATTTACTGTTGCTTGGAGTCATTTGGTCTTCATTTTCCAAATATTATTTCTTTAATACAACTACAAAATGAGGTATATGGCATGATCAAATATTATTTGATGAATTGCTTCAACTTCCGATCTCAAAAAATTATGATAAAAAGGAAGCAAAACGAGTTATTTCTATCGTCAGCAAATTACATAATTATCATCCACAAGAAGAGGACATTTTACATCCAGATGGTGTCCCAAAAGAAGAAATTGAAGGACACCGCAGAAAATGGGAATCTGAACTTGATGAAGCTGTGTATGATCTTTATAACTTTACAGAGGAACAGCGTGATTTAATTCGTGATTGCTGTGAAGTCACGCTCCCATTCTTTTATCAGCCCTATAAAAGTATTGGAGTAATGCCGGCCATTAAATCTGAAGACACTTCCTGGATTCAAAAATATGCTGAGATTTTTGCCCGACGTTGGAAACCGTATCTGAACAATGATGAAGTTATGCGTGCGGATGTTCATATTGGTGCATCCGGTAATATGCTGGCTTTTGAATTCTATCCTGCCGATACTGGTGATAAGTGGGATTTAAAACCCAAAGAAAAATCCTGGGATCATATCCTTGAAGAAATTGGCAAGGCATTACCTAAGCCAATGGGTACATCCCAAATTGTTCTGGATGGAGTTGTTCATGCAATTTCTGATGATGCTATCATTATTATTAAACGAAATGAAAAACGATTCTGGACACGAAGTTTGGCCCGGGAAGACGCAACATCTACATTGTGTAAAAGGATGCTTGAAACAATGCCTCAAGATGAGGGTGCTGAATAATGGCTCGAAAAGCCGGGACAGTCAAACCCTTTCTTGCACTGTGGCAATGCCATGAGAATCTTTATTACTCTATTTTTTATAAAGCATTAAAACGACTCAATATTAACGATGTGCAACGTAAAGACGAAGATGCAATTTCAGAGGCTCTTTGTCCTGTTTTAACTGAGGTATGTTTTGAGCATGCAGAGGATGTGAGTACTCCTGATTGGGAAAAACCAATCCAACCTGTAAAAAAGGAAGAGCTAAAGGGTGGAAAGAGCAGAAAACGGCCAGATTTTACTTGCAGCTTAACTAATTCAATCGCTACATCCTCTGAAATGTATGAAATTCCATTTCATGTTGAATGTAAACGGCTTGGTGATACTGTCGGTTCTTGGAATCTCAACAAGAACTATATTACCAATGGTATTAAACGTTTTGATTGTAAGTCTCATGAATATGGGAAACGTGCACCTTCGGGTATGATGATTGGGTATATTGTCAGCATGGAACCAATCGCAATATTTGAAAAAGTGAATGAATATCTGTTTGCTGATAACTTTCCTCTCTTGAACTTTTTATTCACCCAAAAAATTGTATCGTGTGAACAGGAATTAATGAGAAAGTATGTGAAACCGGAAGAATTTAAGCTTATTCACTTGTGGGTGAATTTGAAGACTTGATAATAAGGTAAAATTTAGGTTAAGCGATAACAACTTTTTTAAATTAAACGGTAATCAGTATTTCAGGTTAACTTTTCACCCCTCCGAAAATATTCCGGCCTCCTGCCTCCATCCTCCCGTCTTCTTATATCTTACGGTTTTTAGTGTGTATTTGCACATCATTATTCTTGCTGAAAACCGAGGATTGTAGTAAAATGGGATAATTGAAAAATCACATCGTGGAGTTTTTAAGTAATTATGTATTAAGGGAATCAGGTGGATGTGTTGTAAAGAAGTTGGGCTATTAGCTTAGAGATTTACTTGTTTTCCGGTATATTCATTAGTTCAGCAAAGATAAACGAACAATAAAAAGGGATGAGAGTAATGAAAATTCGAAATATTAATGGAACCTCTGATAACATATGTTCTTGTGGTTCATGGCTTGCTCATTGGGAAAAATTCAGCGGACAGTCTACCACTTATTGCCAAGCGAATGGTTGTCTTAAGAAGGATATGGTAGGGGCACATGTTCAGAAAGGCGGAGAAAGTATCGATCAGAAATGGTATATTTATCCGCTTTGCAAGGCTCATAATATGCATTCGGGCGAGCTGGAAGTATCATCATCCTACACATTGGTTTCCGCTAATAAGAGTGAAACCTGTGGTTAACCCTATTAATAAAAAGAATGCAGAACAAGCATATCCACATGTATAAGAGAACTGTTGCAAATCAAATGAATCCTACCAACATCATCTACGCAGTTTTCTTGCTAGTGATACGTAGCATTGGGTGTTCATCAGAGGGGTGATTATGAATTTTTTTTTGGATAATTGGATTGTGATAGTATCTTTGCTAATTGCATTGACAGGAGGCGTTCCAGGTATCTTATCAGTTGTCAAGCATTATCGAAATCGTCCCAGGTTTGGATTTACACTAGCAAATGTGATAACGGGTCAAAGGAGTTCTGGAACGGAAGGGATTGCTGAATCCATCGTAATGCTAAGCGGGACGATTACTAACGCAACAGATAATCCTCTAACTTCTGACCATTATGAGTTGAAAGTAAAAATTGATAATGCTCGCTTCATTTCATTGACTAAGTGGCTCATACCCGAGGATCTCGTTCTTAACAGTAAGACTCAAGATATTGATTTGCAATCTCCAAATGACCTTCAGCGATGGCGTAAGGCTATAACTATAGATACATCAGTTGATGGGCAATTCATATTTATCGCTAAAGAAATAGAGCTACGTACATTAAAAGATGCGAAGAAGTTTATCTTCTGTTTAACTTGTCATGATGTATTTGGAAAACAACATAAAACTACGTTTGATTACGACGCATCTGGCACATGCAGCAATGTTATGTTTCCGGGACAAGGACTTACAATACGTGATAAAAAGAAGACTTAACAAGATATTCCAGCGGGTGCAGACAAGCTGCATTGAAGTTCTTGGCTGTTAGTCCTAAAAAGAAACTGTATTCCGCTAAAAGACGATTTTCGTCCATGGCGATCAAATAAAAAGAGAGAGTAAATGGCAAATAAAACAATGAATTCACCTGCTCGTAAAGCTAAGGCTGGAAAACAAAAAAGTATGGAAGAAACCCTTTGGGATTCTGCTAATAAACTACGGGGAACAGTTGAGCCCTCAGAGTATAAACATGTAGTACTTGGTCTGATTTTCTTAAAATTCGCCAGTGATAAGTTTGAGGAACGGAAACAGGAATTAGTAAAAGAAGGCAATGAGCAATATACTGATATGGTTGAATTCTACACCATGAAGAACGTGTTTTATCTATCGGAGAAATCCCGCTGGAGCTTTCTTAAAGAGAATGCAAAACAAAATGATATTGCTCTTAAGATTGACACTGCATTAGCTACGGTAGAAAAGGAAAACCCTGCTTTAAAAGGTGCATTACCTGATAATTACTATTCTCGTTTAGATCTCGATGTTACCAAGCTCTCT
>CAZMOX010000208.1:0-3839 GCA_964567895.1 uncultured Spirochaetales bacterium
TCTTCTTTGATTTCAAGCGACAAAGTTGATATTTCATTGAATAAACAGAATACTATTATTCGCAGTTTCATTAAAAAAATTGGTTCTAAGTATCTAATAACTATTTATATTACAGATCTTATTGCTGGAAAAGAAATAGCTTCAATTTCTGAAAGTTTCATTTCATTACATGAATATAAGTATGTTATAGATTTAATCATTTCTAAAATTGAAGGGAAAACCTTGCAAGAGAAAGTAGGAATATATGATTTTGAATTAGAAGTTATAGATAGTAATATTGAAACCTTTATCAATGATTTTTCAGAGTTAAAAAATCAAGATATAAAAATTGACATACCTAATGTACAAGTACAATTAGCCAATGAAAAGTCCGTCAGCAGTATACTGAGTGCTGATCTTAAGCATATTTATTATCTTTTTAATGATGATCAATATGCTTCCGTAATTCGAGAAGTAGCTACTTACAAAAACAATTTCCAAAAATTAACCACTGAAGCTCAAGAGCAATACAATGATTTTTTTGTCGATGCTGAAAGACTTACAAAACATGCTTATGAACGTATAAGAATAATAAATATTGATAGTAGAATTAATGAAATAGTATTGGATTCACCTAAAAGTAGGGATATTCAGTATTTAAATAATGAGATCAATGATTTAGAAGAAAAAGAATGGGAAGATAAGAATGAAATAAAAAACCTAATAATGAATCTAAAAGAATATAGAGATGAATTATATTTTCGTTACGTTTCAAATTCTTTAATAGAAATGTTTAGCAAATCTAATTATAGTTTATTTTCAAAAACACATGAAAATTTCATAGATTTATATGAGGAATTCAATAATCAAACAATTGATTCAAAAATAAAATCTAGTGATATTGCACAAGTTTTCAATAGAGCTTATATAATTTTAATAAATAATCAGATTAGTTTTCTCATCGAAGCATATAATAGTTTTTTAGAGACAGAGAACTATCAAGCCGCGTATGCAATATTAGATCATATAATAAGTATTTTAGATAATATGGAAATTGAAGTTGATGTTGAATACACTAATTATGATATTCAAAAAATTAAAAAAGATCTCAAAGAACAGTACAAAAATATCATGGAGAATCAGTATAATAAACTTGTTAGTAATGTGAATTATTACGCATGGAACTCTTCTGAAGAAGGTATTAATGAATCTTTCAATGAATTTCAATTAGAGATAAGGAATAGTATGTTTGTGAATGACTATTATGATAAAACTTTTACATTATTTTATGATTTGGATAAAAAGTTTGTACTTGATAAATCAACTGTAAAATGGGCTACAATTATTGATGATAATATAAAACGAATTGAAACGGAAAAATTAGCAGAACAAATAAAAATTAAAGCGGAAAAAGAGAGACTTCGACGACAAAGAGAAAATGAACGAGAAGAAGCTTTTGAAGAAATAGGTGAACGTATATCAGAATTTTTCACAAATAGTTTAGGTTTGTTATACTATGTAGGGATAGGTGTTTTGTATTTACTTATATCGAACCCGAATTGAAATTCACCATAGTCCCATCTTTACCTATTGCGGTACCGGGAACATTTTCCACATAAGAGCATATTTTCTGGGGAGCGGGGTGGTAAGTTTTTTATGGGTAAAGGAATAAGAAGAGTGGGTGTGGAGCTGGCCGATTTTTTGAACCGGGTACCGATTCCACAAAAACGCACATTTTCGGTTGAAGTATAGTTGGAATGAGGTTTTTTTTTGAGTTTTTTATATTGTCTGATATTCTGAATAAAGAACAAATAGATCTAGTGACAGAATAACATTATTTAAAGCTGATCACATTAAATGTCTATAAAGGATCTTCTTTTTTGACATTTATTTCTCCGTGTTTTTAGTATAACACCAAATTATGATCGATGCCCTAATTCACGGGTTCATTATAAATATCGGTATTACGAAAAGGGCTTCCCTGGGTTTTTTCGCTATTTACTCCCCCATTGAGATAATAAGTAATTTTACAAATTTCATTCCATTTTTCATAAAGTGTTATATCATTTTCTGGCACCATAAAAATGTCACCATCAGTTAACGTTTCCCCAGAAACATCTGGTACCGTATTCCAACCACGAAAATGAAACCTTTTTTTGCTAGATTATTAACATTCCCCAGAATATATACGTTCTTATTGTGTTCATAGAATTCAATGTCTGAAGGGATATCACCTGAAGTAAATAATATTGTGAAGTTTTCACATTTATCGATTCCCCCAATACTTCAATGCCAGTCGGTATAGCTGAAACTAGGTCGTACTGCCAGATACCGCAAATTACGAAACGGCAAATAAAATTTCTTACCCTTGACATTTGTATGACAATGTAGTACATACATTATATGGTCTTTTATGATAAAGATGTTCAAAAAAACATCAAAAAAAGATTTCTTCCAAAAGAAATTGCAATATTATTTTACAATGCATTTTGCTCACTGGATCAAACGAAAGATTTGAATCTTTTTGACATAAAGAAGTTAGTAACCAACTCTTCAAAAGACTATTACAGACTAAGAAAGGGTAAATATAGAGCAATATTCACTATTGAAGAGGACGATTTCTACGTTCTAACAATATCCAAAAGAGCTGAGGTATATAAGAAATGGCTGTAGTATCAGTAAGATTGAATAAAGATGAAGAGCGAATCTTGGATTATTTAACAGAGTATTTTCATGAAGAGAAATCTACACTTTTCAAAAAATCCCTGTACGAAATGTACGAAGATATTCAAGATATAACATTTATTGAGAATTATATTGAAGAATCGAATATTAAAAAAAGAGAGTTTGTTTCAGGTGATGATTTATTTAGCTAGGGACGAATAACGGAGCTTTCCCAGGAATGGCGATCGAGGTTTCTTGGCACCGGATGCAAGAAAATACAAGTTTTAATTATTTTGGTTTTTTTTGTCTTATTTTGATTCTCAAACGAACGAGATGCAAATTTCGGTGAAAGTTGCCACCCAATCCGGGTTAAACCTGCCACTTGGACTGGACAGGAAGCTCGCTTAAACAACCATACCTTAGTGGCAGGTTTAACGTCAATCTTTTTGATGTTTTCTTCTCTGATTTCCTCCTTTAATATCAATTTTGTAGGGAGTATGAGCAATCCGATCCATAATGGCATCAGCTAAGGTGGGATCCTGTAAAAGTGGATGCCAAGCAGTCACGGGAAATTGACTCGTAATAATAGTACCAGAAGTATGGTAACGATCTTCGAGAATATCATAGAGGGTTAAACAGTCTTCATGTATGAGCGGAGTGAGTCCAAAATCATCAATCACTACTAGTGATGTTTTTGCCAATTTTTGCAGTTCATCTAAGTAGGAACCATCTCCTCGAGCCATCCGAAAATGGAGAAAGAGTTTAGAGGCAGAGAAGTAACGAGTTTTGTAGCTCTGGAGACAAGCTTCATAAGCAAGCGCACAGGCATAAAAACTTTTACCCGCACCAGTTTTTCCCGTGATCAAAAGAGTATGACCACGGTTAATCCATTCAAGGGTTGCAAGTGCAGTAAATAGTCCCTGTGGGATGTTCCGCTCTGGAGACAAATCTACTTCTTCCAAAGATGCAGGAATTCGTATCAGGGCTTGTTTTATCAGTCTTTGACTCCTCCGTTGAGAACGACTGTTAATTTCTGCTTCGACCATATAAGCCAATAATTCACTCAAAGGTTGTGTATGAGCAGTGCCTACCTGTAAAGCGGTAGAGAAAACATCTGCCATAGCAGAGAGCCGAAGTGAACGTAATAGTTCTAAAGTTTTTGTACAAAGGATTTAATATTTATGTTGGTTGGGTTG
>CAZMOX010000209.1:0-3780 GCA_964567895.1 uncultured Spirochaetales bacterium
AGGAATAAATTGTACGTCTTCAAACAACTTCGAACAACTGGCCTAAAATCCTTAGCGATAGATATTCACTATACCCAAGAGTATGATCCCATGCTGTTATCAGTTATGTGACCAATTGAAAGTAAAACCCAGGCGTAAGCCATAGTAACAGATAGAAACTATTTCTTGACTTTTTCCATCTGTAGTATAAGTATATATAATATAAAGAATTAGTTTCATGGACTAGTGAGTCTTTATTGTCTTGTGGGATTAGTAGGATGTTCATTATAAACCAAATTATAATTCTACTGAATATTCAACCCTTCTAACGCCCGCTTCTATATTCACCCGGAGTAGTGCCGGTAATGCGTTTGAATACCCTGCTGAAATAACTGCCGTTGCTGAAACCACACAGCCGATACACCTCGGCAATCTGCAGTTTAGGATTTTTAAGCATCTGCATGGCATTGCGAATTCTGCACTCCTGAAGATACTCAAGAAAAGTGTAACTTGAATGCTGTTTGAAAAGATGACTTAAATAACTCTCAGAGATTCCAACCTCAACTGCAACGAGGTTGAGGCTAAGATCTTCATGGAAATGAGTGTCGATAAAATCCATTGCTGCCCGTATATAGGGATCTCCGGATTTTTGTGAATCTGAAATTTGTTTGGGCTGAGATTCTTTTTCTCGCAATTCTGTACAAATATTACTTACTGATGCCAGCAGCTCATCCTCATCTATAGGTTTTAGCAGATAGTCATAGACACCAAGGCGGATTGCTTTCTGAGCAAATTCAAAGTCACTGTGGCCGGTAAAGATGATCGCAGATTGAGGGGCAGTTTTTTTAAGCATCTCCAGTCCGCTTTGCCCCGGCAGGCGTATATCAGTTAATACAATATCGGGAGCCAGCTCGCGGATTAATCGTTCGCCGGTTATCCCATCCTTGGCTTCACCTATGATTCTGCAGTCAACAGAGTCCCAGGGGATAGTTAAAACCAGCTCCTTACGGATGAGTTCTTCATCTTCTACTAACAAAATTGTGAACAATCCTTACTCCTCAGAAGCAGGCAGCATGATTTTTATAACCGTACCTACATTGATTTTGCTTGTAACTTTTAGTGATGCTTTCCCACTATAAAAGAGATCGAGTCGCTTGCGAACGTTTTCAAGCCCTATATGTTTTCTCACCTGTGAGTCAGCCTTGCTGCTGTCTTGATCAAACCCGATACCATTATCCTGAATCAGTATAAAAATATGTTTATTACGTTTGAATGCATTGATTCGGAGTTTCCAATTATCCAGTTTAGGTTCGAGGCCGTGAGTAATAGCATTTTCCACAAATGGCTGGAAGATAAGTTTTGGAGCAGGAATGCTTCGAACAGAATTATCGATGCGGATGATAGCTTTTAACTTGTCCTGAAATCGGATTTGCTGAATTACCAGATAACTCTCAACAAGATTGAAACTATCTCCAAGGGGGATAACATCGTCGGTACTGTCGATGGCATTACGAAGCAGCTGTCCAAGCTTTGTTGAGATGGTAAGAATCTGTTCCTCTCCATGTAGCTTGGCAAGTGCTTTGATGGTGTAGAGTGTGTTGTACAGAAAGTGTGGATTGATTTGTGCCTGGAGCGCTCTCCGCTCAGCTTCTCTGAGCTGCCGTTCCTCCTCTTTCGTTAACTCAATAAGCTCCCGTATTTGTGAAACCATGTCGTTAAATCCGGATTGCAGCACCATTAACTCCTCATTGTTCCCATTTTCTTTCATCTGTACAGCCAGAATGCTGGCAATCATTACTATAATATTATTGAGGTTGCAGGTTCAAGGTTTACACAGTAAAATTGAGCAAAAGATGTGGTGAGTGCATATTAATCGTTTTAACCAATTGCAGATAAGATTATACGCATGTATTTCACCTGGATAACTACAAGTTATATTCAATTTAATTCAGTTTTACTAAATTCTCCTTGATTTTGTATATACCTATGTGTATACTTAAATTAGGAGTAAACTTATGCAAACAGTTAAGGTTTTTAAGAGTGGTAATAGTCAAGCTGTTAGAATCCCAAAAGAATTTTCAATTGAGGAACAGGAATTATATATACAAAAAATTGGTAACACACTTGTATTGACTTCCATGAATGATCCCTGGAGCTCATTAAGAAAAAGCCTTACAATGTTCTCAGAAGATGTGTTTTCAAATGGTAGGGAACAACCAAAAAACCAGGAAAGAGAAGATATTTAATGTATGTTATCGATACAAATATCTGTATATATTTAATTAATAAAAAATTTGAGTATTTATTAAAGAAGTTTGAATCTTTCAAAAAATCAGAAATAGCTGTTTCAGCAGTTACTGTTGCAGAGCTGGAATATGGAATTGCGAAAAGCTTATATCCAGAAAAAAATAGATTAGCATTAGTAGAATTTATATCCTCTTTTGAGATAGTCCCTTTTTCAAATGAGGACACCCAATCATTTGGTTTAATAAGAGCATATTTAAATAAAAATGGAACGCCTATTGGGCCGTATGATTTGCAGATAGCCGCACAATGTTTAACAAGGGATTCAATCTTAGTTACAAATAATGAGAAAGAGTTTAAAAGAATACCCAATCTAATGATTGAAAACTGGATAATAGAATCAAACTGAATATAACAGCGAATTACCTGGTTCCGCAAAAGCCTGCCGGCAGCAGGCTCCTTCACCCAAATTGCCGGTGTTTTTAAAGGTGTCGGATTATTTCCAAGACTATAGAATAAGATTTAATGGATATATTCCGGCAACTTCAGTATTCGCGGGACGTTATAGGAAATAAGCACCGAAACTATTTTTATAATCAAGAACAAACAGTGGACAACATACCAAATTTGGTATATTATTGAAGCATGGAATATGAAGTTCAAATATTAGAATCAGCAGCCAAATTCTTAAGATCCCTTAACCTTAAGTTAAAAGCTAAGTCTTATCGAACAATACGACTTCTTGAAGAGTTTGGGCAATTTTTGGAGGAAAATCATGAGTAATATGAAACCTGTTAATTTCAAAGATCTTCTTTCAGAGGAGTTGAAAGATCCCTCTTTTGAGGAAGAATTTAATTCACTTGAAGAAGAATTTATACTTGCAAAAGAAGTGATACTTTTAAGAAAAACTAATAATCTGACACAGAAAGAATTGGCAAAACTAGCGGGAACATCTCAACCCGCTATTGCAAGATTAGAATCAGGCAATTATAAAAATTTATCACTTAGCTTTATTAGGAAAGTAGCTGAAGCATTGGGAGCTATACCAGAAATCCATTTAAAGAAAGCATAATAATATAGCAGCTAGAGGGAATATACCTATATTCCTAAAAGAATTGTCTTAAAAGAGTTGTATGATAATGGAGCATGTATATGGAAAAGAATGTAATACGCAATGATCAGCACTGCTTTTGCTGCGGAAAGGAGAATGATAAAGGACTAAAACTGGAGTTTATTTACCCGGAAGACGGGATCGCAGAAACCAGTTTGATAATTCCTGATTACTTTACCGGATGGGAAAACCTGACCCATGGTGGGCTAATTTCCATGCTTCTTGATGAAACAATGGCTCATGCATGCATCAGCGCAAAACTCATTGGGGTAACCGCGGAGCTGACAGTGAGATTTAAAAAGCCGCTTCCTGTAGGAACAAAAATTTTCGTAAAAGGCAGTATGACAGGCGGGAAAGGGCGGATAGCCGTCACAACTGGAGAAATTACCGATGCTTCCGGTACCATCTATGCCTCGGGAAGTGCAAAATTCATAGGTGCCTCGATA
>CAZMOX010000210.1:0-3773 GCA_964567895.1 uncultured Spirochaetales bacterium
TGATCTTTCTGTAGGATCCATAATTTCTTTTGTTGGAATTGCCACAACCAGTATTATGAAAGATTTTAATGCGCCTATTGGGGTTGCCATTTTATTCGGGCTTTTATTCGGAGCAGTGATAGGAGCAATAAATGGAACCCTAATTGCTTATGTAAAAATGCCGGCTTTTATTACCACCATGGGAATGATGACAATCCTCAGAGGCATTGGGTATATCTATACAAAAGGATATCCAATATATGATCTACCGCAAAATTTTCGTCGAATCGGTCAAGGATATTTAGGGAAAATTCCTATTCCTACCATCATTTTACTGTTAGTTGCAATCATTGCATTTATCTTACTAAGAAAATCCTTATTTGGTAGGCATATACTTGCAATAGGAGGAAATGCTGAAGCTGCCAAAATTGCTGGAATTAAGGTTAGAAGAGATACCTTAATGGTATATGTTATCAGTGGAATAATTAGCTCCATAGCAGCTGTTTTAATGGCTTCACGTATTGGATCAGGACTTCCTACAATTGGCATTGGATATGAACTGGATGCTATTGCTGCAGTTGTTATCGGTGGTGCTGCAATGACTGGTGGATCAGGTACCATTCTAGGAACAATACTTGGCTCTATCATCCTTGGTGTGTTAAGTAACGGGCTTAGCCTATTGGATGTGGATTCATATGTCATGAGCGTTATTTCTGGATTTGTTGTAATTTTGGCAGTATTTATTGACAGGCTTCGTACTATTATGGATCAACGTTCTGAAATCAAAAAGACAAAAAAGAATCTGCATATTGAAGAATAAAATGAATACAGAATACCAGAACTCAGGGTAGGGGGATTTGCATGGAAATGATGAAAAGTATTGCTGAAAAAGCCATAGAGCTAAGGGATAAAACTGTTGAATTACTGATTGATTTGGTTTCTGCAGATACTACTGATTACAATGAAGAGAACGGACAAATCAAGGTTGTAAATTTTTTAAAAAAACTTGATAGTAAGGTTGATACCGTTCAACCTGATCCTGTAAAGTTGGAGAAATATTCCCAATACAATCCAGGACACACATATGAAAACAGGTATAACGTTGTTGGTACGATTTCAGGATTGGGTGGTGGGAAATCTCTTTTGCTGCATGCTCATATGGATACAGTATTCCCTGCCTCTCCAAAATATTGGCTCACTGATCCCTATACGCCGCAAATAACGAATGGGAAAATATTCGGTTTAGGTTCTGCTGATACAAAAGGAAGTATGGCCGCAATGCTTATGGCAATGAAACTGGTTAAAGAGTTGGAGATTCCCCTCAGGGGAGATATTATATTCCAAAGTGTAGTAGATGAGGAAGCAGGAGGAGGAAATGGAAGCCTAGCATGTCTAGATGCAGGGTATAGGGCAGATGGGGTAATTATTGGAGAGCCAAATCATTTAGTGCCAATGAGTGCTCATGTTGGGTCTTTTGCAATCAATGTTATTGTTGATGGAAAAAGCGCACATGGTAATATGAAATGGAAAGGTACTAGTGCCTTCGAAAAAGCTATGCCGATTATAAACGCTTTAAAGAAGCTTGAGGATAAATGGAATTTACGGAAATTCAATTTGCTTCCTAGTCCAATTATTACAATCCTGGAAATAAAATCTGGCGATGGATCAATTACAATACCCGGCAGTTGTGAAATGCTTATAAACTATACTTACCTACCTGATGGGTATGACTACAATGGTGAAATTATGGAAACAATCAAGCATAGTGTTTCTGATGATCCTTGGTTTGCTGAACATCCCCTTCGAATCAAAAAACATCATGATTGTGGACCCTATTACACCAATCCTAAAGAGCCATGGCCAATGCTTATTGCGGAAACAGCATCTAATCTATTTGGAAAGAGAGTTGAATTTAAGGGTATGGCATGTGGGGCAGATGCCCGTTTATATGCTAATATAGGGAGAATGCCAACAGTGATTCTAGGTCCAGGGAGTATTGACAACGCACATCAACCTAATGAATTTGTTTTAATTGATGAACTGGTAGATGCAGTAAAACTCTATGCTTCAATAATCTATAAATGGGCCGGTAGCTCGAAACTAGATACCGTATGAAGTTTTGAACCCGCATATGAGCAATTGGAACGAATTTATACGAAATAGCAGTTTTCAGCAGCATAAACATTCCCGAAATTGTTGCAACCCATGCTCTCTAAGATTATATTAAGCTCTGTTTGCGAAGTGTAGTGATTACAGCTTGAGTTGCTAATCCAGCTGGTGTATACTATACATATGTTAACTAATAAAAAAGAAACTCCAAGTATTGAAGAAATTGCAGAAGTGCTCAGAAGGCTTCCAAAAGACAAACTTGCTTACTTTTTGTCTCTAGTAGATGATTTGGGAAAAGAGCCCGAAGAGCATGAATCTAGTGGCATTTGCCCTTATTGTTCGGGAAATCACATCCAAAAGAACGGGAGTGTCAGGGGGCTTCAGCGTTATTATTGCTGTACCTGTGATCGATCTTTTGGAGATACAACTGGTTCGGTAAGGTACAAGAGCAAGTACAGCTCAGAGACTTGGGCTGCCTATCTTGAAGCTTTCGCTCTGAAACTCCCCTTACGTGAGGCTGCCCGAAAATGTGGGATTTCGCTTTCGACTTCCTTTTTCTGGCGTCATAAGATCCTTAATGCGCTCAGTGGAGAAATCAGAAAGAACATTCTGGAAGGTATTGTGCAGGAAGATGAAACCTACATCCAGGATAACTATAAGGGCAATTGCTTTGCTTGTAAGAACCTAGGAATCCCTTTAGCCCCTGATAAAACGGCAGCATACGAAACCAACAGGGTTTCCACCCATAGGCATGGCCGTGGCAATGCCACCCATACCAGAGGATTGAGTATGCAGAAGATATGTGTGCCTTGTGCCATTGATGCAAAAGGAAAGACCTTTGCCAAAACTGCAGGGAAAGGAATGGTTCAGTCTGAACATCTTGAATATGCCTTGCTTGACCATCTAGCAGAAGATGTAGTATTGGTTACAGACAAGACCAGGGCAAGCACCAAGTTTTGTGAATCCCATGAATACCCTCTGGTTCAGTTGAAAGCTGGACCAGAAGCCAGAAATGGCAATAACTACAACCTGCAGAAAATCAACAATCTGCACAGTAGGTTGAAGTCGCTGCTCAGACCTTTCAAGGGAGTTGCAACCAAATACTTGGACAACTATCTTGTCTGGAACGCATTCGAGATTGAGCATCCCGGTATCAACAGACTGGATCTGAAGGATATTCTGCAAGGTTTTATGAGCAATATTGGCAAGTGTGCCACTTATATTGAAGTATTCAGCAGGCCAGCATTACCTTTTCCGGTGCAGTAGGTAAAACCACTACACTTCGCAAACAGAGCCATTTTAAAAAGCGTAATGTTTTTTCAAGCTGACTTATGACAGTCTCATCGAATACCCCACTCTCTTTCTCATCTTTTTGCTTAAAGATATTTGATTCCGGGATGTTGAACCGACCGGTATTATAAAGCTCCATCAGAAGTAGCTGTATAGTACTGTTCCTGTTTGGTATCAACCAAATTTTTCTGTTTGCAACCCACCTTCTGCCGGGAACATTTTTTATTGCGTCTAAGATCTCAACATTATAGGGGAATGTTACCTGTATCCAGTCTCTATCATTTCCTGTTATTTCAACATTCATAGCAGCTCCAATAATATTATCGCACCAGCACCTCTATGCTGTCTATTCCCAATATCAGGTATCCTCTCTACCTAATTTCTGTACAGTCCGA
>CAZMOX010000211.1:0-3762 GCA_964567895.1 uncultured Spirochaetales bacterium
CCGGCGGGTATACTCCATTTACTTTCGATATCACATCCCTTCTTGAAATGAATAAGAATAATAGTCAGCATGAGATTGTTGTTTCTGTAACAGACCCAACTGATACTTTTTGGCAGCTGCGTGGAAAGCAGGTGCTGCAACCAGGGGGGATACACTATACATCTACCAGTGGAATTTGGCAGACGGTCTGGTTGGAACATCTACATGATGCTTATCTTACAGATCTTAAAATTGTTCCGGATCTGAATAAAGGTGAAGTTGAGATTACGGCAGTAATATCAGATGGTGACAAAATTCGCTTTTCCATTAAAGATGGTGGGAAAATAGTGAAAAGAGCTACAGGAAAATCCGGAGTTCCCATAAAAATGCAGGTTCCCTATATGAAGGCATGGACACCTGATTTTCCGTTTTTGTACGATCTTGTTATAGAAACTATTGATGGTAAGACCGTAACAGATAAGGTTGTCAGTTATTTTGCAATGAGAAATGTGTCAATTTCCAGGGATAGAAATGATATTCATCGTATATATCTGAATAATTTGCCTATTTTTCTTAATGGACCGCTTGATCAAGGGTATTGGCCGGAGAGCGGTATGACACCTCCAACTGATGAAGCAATGATATATGATCTTGAATTGGTAAAGCGTCTTGGATTTAATATGGTCAGAAAGCATGTACAGGTTGCTCCCAGACGCTGGTACTATCATTGTGATCGTCTCGGAATTGCAGTTATCCAGGACATGGTATCTGGTGGCAGGGATTTGTCATCAAAACTTGATATAAGGCGCGCTATTGTTTTTGGTAAGCACAGAAAAGACACATCGTTAAAAGCTCAACTAAAATCCTGGAGGGGCTCTGAAGAGTCCAGAAACTGTTTTGAGCATGGACTTAGAGAACTTATATACAATTTATACAATGTTCCCAGTATTCTTATATGGGTAGTCTTTAATGAAGGGTGGGGTCAGTTTAACGCTGCCGAAACTGCAAAATGGGTAAAGGCCTACGACCCTTCACGTTTGGTGGATCATGCTTCGGGTTGGCATGATCAGAAAGGTGGTGATTTTGTTAGTCTACATACCTATAAAATCAAACTAAAACAACCACCGGCTCATGATGAACGTGTCTACATTATCTCTGAATATGGGGGATATAGTCTCCATGAAAATCTGCATGTCTGGAAAAAAACCGGAGGTAAATTCTTTGGCTATAAACAGTTTGCTGATAATGAGAAACTGCAGGAAGCATATACTGGTTTATTGACAGAACAGGTTCTGCCCCTGATCAGCAAAGGATTATCTGCACTAGTGTATACACAATTGAGTGATGTTGAAGAAGAGATTAATGGTCTTATGACTTATGACAGGAAAGTGCTTAAATTTGATGAGCAGGAAATGCAATTGCTACACCAATCATTGCAGGATGAATTTTTTAAAAGCGTGTAGGAATTTTTCTTACAGCATCAGATATGCTGCAAGAATACTTGCGAGAACAGGAAATATAAGATTTTTTGTAAAAAGTGCGGTAACTGCAGCCGCAGCTGCCCCAACCAGTCCTGCAGCAGGGGCATGAGAGAAATCAGTAAGAAGTCCGGGAAAAAGCAGTGCCCCAAGAGCTGCGACAGGCATTACCTGTAAAAATCTTTTAAAGAAAATTGGGAGCCTGTCCAGGAACCCTGCAAAGAATGGAATTACCCGGGAAAAGTAGGTTCCGGCAGTAGAAAAAAGTATTATAGCAAATATGTCAAAACTCATTTTCTGCCTCCCTGAATGATTCTGAAACTTTTGGTAATAGAGCAGCCCCGATTAATGAGGCTAAGATCATTGAGACTGCAAAAGCCCAACCGGGCTGCATATGAATTACACGTCCAAGTATAGTATTTAAGCCGGCAGCAGCAGCAGCAACAGGAATATACCAGTATTCCTTCTGGACGTTATGCACTAATAATGCGGCAAACATTCCATATAATGTGATACCTATACTTTGTTGAAGTCCAGAGGGAAGAATAGAGCCTCCAATGAATCCTGTTACTGTCCCGGTAACCCATCCTGTCCATGCGGTAGCTTCCAAAGCTGCCAGATAGGGTGTTTCTATGGGTCCTTCTGAAGAAGAGGCTGTTGCAAAAACTTCATCAGTATTGCCAAATGCGATCATTAAACGAGCTCCGATAGATTTAGCAGTTGTTCTGCGTGAAAGCGATGCGCTCATAAGTATGTGCCGCAAATTGACAAGTATTATCCCAATAACTATCTCATATACAGCAGCACCTGATGCGATGAGATTCAACGCAAAAAACTGGCTTGCTCCGGCAAAAAGCACCATGGAAAAAAGCATGGATTCGTAGAGAGTAAGATCTATGTTATTTGCAATCAATCCGAATGCCATAGCCGCCGGGAAATATCCTATAAAGATAGGAAAGCCGGCTGTTATACCGCTTTTTATAGGGTTATTACCTAAATTTCCAGCTATCTGCTTACTCATACAGGGAGAGTAATGATTTACGTATACCCTGTCAAGAAATATTAAAAAATTCACCTGCTTAAGGTTAGTTCAAAATCATTAATTTATCATTGTATGGGAATAAAACCATGTTATAATGTCGATATTGGGGGCTTACATGAAAAAAATAATCAGTATAATTCTAATATTAGTTCTTTTTCTTTCTGTAAATATTATGGCAGAGGAGAATGAACCCGCTGTTTCCTTTGCCCTGGGTGTTATCGATACAAGTGATATTCTGTCAGGAATGGTACCAACCTATCTTCAGGCTGGCATTGCATACCACGGGATTGAGTTGATTGATGGTAATACTACCACACTTAAGGTACTGCTTGGTGGGGCAAGAACAGCATATACGCTTTGGACAGATGCGGATGGAGATCCGCTTATTACGGCTCCAACGACTCCATCGGATTTAGATCTTTTAAAATTTGCACTCTGGCAGGCAGATATGAAAGTTCGTCTGGATCAGGAACTTATGGATAACCTTTATGCTTATGCAGAATGGAATACCCTTTGGGCATTGCCTGCGGAAAATAGCGGAGGTACAACTTCTACGATTCTGGATAGTGGAACAATTGCTGCATATCCTGATAAGGATGGCATGCTTTCGAATATCATGAAAATTGGTATTTTGTACGATACGGTTCAAAAAGGACATATGACAGAGGGTTTTGAAGCTGATGTATCTTTTTCTGCCGCTCCGTTGCTGCTTCTCAACGAGCTGGTTGGGAAAACAGATTTTTATCAGGCAAATCTGACAATTGAAGGGTACTTTCCCTTATATACTATTCCTATTGAAGGAACTAATGAGAATCAGTGGTTGTCACTGTATATAGCCGACAGAATACAGGCTGACTATATATGGGGCTCAGCAGTGCCGCAGTTATTCCAAAAATATCCGTCTCTTGGTAAGAAAATGCGGGGGTTTGAAGCAAATTCACTAGGGGTTAACCTCACTGCGGTAAATAATTTTGAACTTAGAGCTTCAGGTCCGGAACTTATTCTATTTGATATGAGTTTTGGCTATCCCCGACTTAATCTTTTTGCAGATATCGGGTATTGCGAGGGGAACTATTATAATACAGAAACAACGGAATCCAGGATTGCAGCTTCAGCCGGAGTAGAGGTTGCTGTTAATATTTTCAACTTTCTTGATGTGGGTTATCGGTATGGATTTATTCTGGCTGGTGAGAATATTGCCGGGACTCCATCCGTTGGAGAGTTGTTCTTCTTCCTGCATTGGTAACCGAGGCAATTTCCTAG
>CAZMOX010000212.1:0-3750 GCA_964567895.1 uncultured Spirochaetales bacterium
CGGCATTCCTACTGCGACTGGGTAAGGAAATAAGAAGAGTGGGTGTTAAGCTGGCTAATCTTTTGCTAATGACTGCGGTACCGGGTATATTTTTTCACAAAAGTGCACCTTTTCGGTCGAAGTAGAGTCGGGATGAGGGTTTTTTTGTGTTCTTCATATTGTCTGAAATTCTGAATAAAGAACAAATAGATCCAGTGCCAGAATTACCATTATTTAAAGCTGTGTAAGAGCTATATTGCTTAGTATCAGTAATCTGTTGGTTTGTAGCGTAATCAATGAATTAGTGAGAGTTAAGTAAATACTTATGCAACACACTGGAAACAAGAGTTTGGTAAGGCATCCCTTCTTGTAAGGCCTTCGCCTTTAGTCTATCCATATCAGTTTTGCTCATACGAATATTCATTCGTTGATCTTTCTTTCCTGTATTCTGAGCGGCGAGCAGTATTTTTTCTTTAAGCTCGGTTTCATTTTCAATGGGAATAAGCTCATCATTTTCTATTGCTTCCATGAGTACTTTTTCTTCATCATCTAAGGGACTAAAAATATTATCATTCATGGTAAACTCCTTTTCCTTGCATAAAAAGCTTCGTATATTTTCGACTGGGATAAGCAGTTTTTAGAAAGAAACCGTTATCAGTTGGTATGGCTGGAACAACATAGACATACTGCTCTATGAGTACAATCAGTAAATACTGGTGACTGAAATGAACCTTGTTCGGATGACGGAGAATACGGAGAAGGTTACCTTTTTTAATAGCAACAGTAATTCTTTCGAAACTTATATTTCGACTTTTCTGAAGTATTATATTTTTTTGTTCGTTCCATTCTAATTCCATATAGTATATGATATTTTTAAGTGTGCCGATTGTCAATACGTATAACGCTAATATTGCTGAACCGGGAACATTTCTCACAAAAGGGCATATTTTCTGAGGGAGTGGGGTGGTAAGTTTTTTATGGGTAAGGGAATAAGAAGAGCAGGTGTTTGTTAAGCTGGCC
Source organism: uncultured Spirochaetales bacterium (assembly GCA_964567895.1). Classification (GTDB taxonomy): domain Bacteria; phylum Spirochaetota; class Spirochaetia; order JABMQR01; family JABMQR01; genus JABMQR01. The sequence goes on from CAZMOX010000212.1 coordinate 1,000, forward strand.
AATCTTTTGAACCGGGTACCGATTTCACAAACACACACATTTTTGGTGGAAGTATAGTTAGAATGCGAGGTTTTTTTTGTCTTCTTTTTATTGTCTGATATACTGATATTTAAAGAATTGGATTGCAACAGAATGCAGATTATTTAAACAAAGTAAAAAGGAGTAATGTGGTAGAAAAATTGGTTGATTAAAAATAGAGATTACGCATGTATACTTATTATCTCATCTTGCTGAAAAACTCTTATTAACTGTATCAGCTCATGACTTTCATAATCTCGGTCTAATTTTTGAAATCCAAAAGTATTGTAAAATTGAAGTAAATTGGGGATATTCTTACATTCAAGTAAAATAATCCTTCCACCAAGTTTAGTTTGACCTTCTAATAAAGTACTAAGACAAAATTGCATCAACTCAGAACCTGTAATTTTCCCATTGCATTTTTCATTTTTTGCAAATTGACCAATTAAAATTACTGGAAACTCAATAATTTTCTTTCCATGAATTTTAGCACCAAACCCATCAAGTTGAGATGTCTTCCTATTGGAGTATGTTTCTGGTAGTTTTAAAACTTGAAGGGCTAAGTGACTGTAACAAAATAACTTGACTAAATATATAACTTATGCTACAATTAAGCATGAACACATTAGAGCAATCAATAGTATCCCGTTTAAACTTACTGGAACCTACTTTTAATGAGAAGAGTCGCCGTATTTGGGCAGCAGCTGAAGCACAATCTGTGGGAAGAGGTGGAGTAGCTGCGGTTCATCGGGCTACTGGTATTTCACGAAACACCATTTCTCAAGGGATCAAGGATCTGGAGAATTCAGGGAAACTTCAGGATCATCTTACGCGAACGAGAAAGCCCGGTGGAGGAAGGAAAAAAACTGTCGATGTCACCCCTGAAATGCGGAGTGCCCTGGAAGCTCTCGTGGAACCCATTACTCGAGGCGACCCGGAATCCCCCCTGCGATGGACCTGTAAAAGTTTGCGTACTCTTGCCGAAGAATTAAAAAACCAGGGATATTCGACCAGTCACAGAATGGTTGGAGAATTATTGCATGAAATGGGGTATAGTCTCCAGGCTAATCGAAAAACTTCTGAGGGGAAACAACATCCCAATCGTAAAATACAGTTTGAGTTTATAAATCTGTTAGTAGAGGAAAACCTTGAGGAAGGGAATCCTGTTATCTCGGTAGATGCCAAAAAGAAAGAGCTGGTTGGTAATTTTAAGAACGTTGGTCGAGAATGGAGTCCCAAGGGAACCCCGGAGCAAGTCAAAGTGTACGATTTTTTAAGCGGTGCAGAGGGGAGAGCTACTCCTTACGGTCTCTATGATATCGGAAAAGATGAGGGGTGGGTCAACGTGGGAGTTGATAAAGATACAGCTGTTTTTGCCGTTGAATCTATTCGACGGTGGTGGAATATGATGGGACAAACAAACTATCCCAAAGCGACAAAAGTAGTCATCACTGCTGATGGGGGTGGAAGTAATGGGAGTAGAATTCGACTTTGGAAAACCCAACTTCAGGATTTTTGTAACGAGATTCAGATTCCGATTGCCGTTTCTCATTTTCCTCCTGGTACGAGTAAATGGAATAAGATTGAACACCGTCTTTTCAGTTTCATCAGTATGAATTGGAGAGGCAAGCCGCTTACAAGCTTTGAAACCATTCTGAATCTGATTTCAGCAACTACGACAAAAAGTGGTTTGAAAGTTACAGCTGAAATTGATCGTAATACCTATCAAAAAGGGATTAAAGTAAGCGATGCACAAATGAGGATGTTGAATATTAGCAGAAACCAATTTTATGGTGAATGGAATTACATTTTACATCCTCAACCAATACTGGATTTGTAGATGTTATTTTGTTACAGACCCTAAGAGAAAATGGTAATTAAGAATTTCGAAGTTCCTATACTTTCAATAAAGAGCGATAAGAGGCAAATATGGCAGATTTAATTGTACCTATTCTTTGCGGGATATTAACAGGAACTTTAATTGGCACCGTGGGTGTGGGCGGAATTCTTTTAGCCCCATTACTTGTTTATGTTGCGGGCATGGATCTTCATATGGCCATGGCGACGTGTAGTTGGTGCTTTTTATTCACGGGCATAAGTGGAAGTTATGCGTATATCAAGAAAAAGTCGGTTTCTTGGCCTATGATTATTGGCCTAAGTATTGGGGTTGTGCCCGGAGCTGTTTTAGGCGCGATGACCAACACGGCTTTGAAAGAAGAAACGTTGATGCTAATTTTGGCGACGTTGATTGGTCTTTCAGGTGTGAATTCATTAATCCCTAAAAAGAAGGTTAAAGATCCACGTGAATCCTTACCTAAACCGCTTTTGATCGTTTTGGGATTCGTATTAGGTTTTGGATCGGCATTAACGGGAACAGGTGGACCTGTTTTGTTGTTACCTATATTTTTGTTTTTGCGAGTGCCTGTGTTGATTTCTTTAGGTGTAGCTCAGGTGGTGCAGTTGCCTATTGCTGTATTTGCAACAGCAGGATTTTTAAAGAATGGAAATGTTGATTTTGAGTTGGGTACGATTTTAGGCTTTGTTCAGGCCGTTGCCGTATTAGGTGGTGCGAAGCTTGCTCACGCTTTACCTAAATCGACTTTGCAAAAAGTGGTTTCTGTTGCTTTGGTGGGCGCTTCCATTTTTTACTTCATGAAAATGTTTAAAGTTTTTTGATTGTATTGCGGTACCGGGAACATTTTCCACAAAAGAGCACATTTTCTGGGGGAGTGG
>CAZMOX010000213.1:0-3722 GCA_964567895.1 uncultured Spirochaetales bacterium
GCCCATAGCTCAGCTGGATAGAGCAACGGCCTTCTAAGCCGTAGGCCAGAGGTTCGAGTCCTCTTGGGCGTATAAAAAAAGAGATCGCCTTTGGGTGATCTCTTTTTTATTTGTTCATGCAGAATGAGAAAATCTGTAGAAGTTTTCCTCCATACAATAAGTTAAGCAATATTATCAACAAACATAAACATACGTATCAAAAAGAACTTACTGACAAACTTCTGAGCTCATTGCCGCAGGCAATGAGCAAGGTTCAAGAGTCCTCTTGGGCGTATAAAAAAAGAGATCGCCTTTGGGTGATCTTTTTTTTATTTGTTCATGCAGAATGAGAAAATCTGTAGAAGTTTGCCTCCATACAATAAGTTAAGCAATATTATCAACAAAAAGATATAGGGATTTTATAATCAACACCAAAGGTGAGCACATATTTCCCAAACTTGAAATATTACTATTGTTTTTTCTTATTTCATCAATTCTCTTTTTGTTTTCATAGGGTTTAATACACTTTGAATATCCACATCTTGTTAAAACTTCCTTTGGCATATTATTTCTCCGGTTCTATCAATTTTTAACTTCCTTGATATATAACGGTTAAAGACAAAATACTTGATATTTTTATTATCACACCCTATTATTAAATTATAGCAGGATTGTGATAGAGATCAAGCCACCATTGGTGCCATTCAACAGAGTCCGGGAGATGAATCTCGATGGAACAGGATTGAATAAATCTGATCACCAATATAGCCCCCGTTTCTGGACTATATTCAGTGAAATCCCGAACATTCACTCTCATTTGAAAGAACTGACCAGTGGTATAACATACGAGCGATAGAAAGTGTCGTTTCCTGATGATTTTAAGTGAGTATGAAAGAAAAATTCTAATCTTAAAATCTGATATATTGCTGGCTGTTGTTAGGAGTGATTGAGATGCTAGAGGATTTTCTTCGGACAAGTCTTAGAAGGTTATTAACAAAAGAGAAATCCCTTACACTTGACAATAAGATTCCATCGCGTGCGGAACTAGGGAAAAAGTTTCAGGATATAGAGGAGTTTGGACTTTATCTTCACATCCCTTTCTGTGAGCAAATATGTCCTTACTGCCCCTATAACAAAGAGATTTATGATCCTGAGATGGCTAAGAAGTACACAAACGCTGTCATAAAAGAAATGTACTTCTATTCTGATATAGTTAGAGATAAGCCCGTTACTTCCTTTTATATTGGTGGTGGAACCCCTACAACGATGCTTCGAACAGGTCTCCAGAAAATACTGGATCATATCTTTTCCATTTTCAATATGCAATGTGATATCCATATGGAGAGCCACCTAAATCACCTGACACCAGAGAATCTGCATGACATTGCTGCTATGGGCATTGAACATCTTAGCATGGGAATAGAAGCTTTGCAGGAAAGACATTTAAGGACATTGAAAAGGCCATATACAGTAGAAGAAGCAAAAGCTGCTGTTGATCGTGCTGTTAATATGGATTTTCAATGTGTCAATGCAGATCTCATGTTTGGGTTGCCTGGTCAGACTTTTAGAGAAGTAGAACAAGCAGCCCAAGACCTGGTTGCCATGGGGGTTGATCAGATCGCGGCCTATCCACTTTTCAGATTCCCATATACCAAAATGGGCGGCGATTCCGGGGATAGCAACTATAATTTACTTACCATACTGAAAAGACGTAGAATGCTTCGCATCCTTGAGAATATATTCTATGACGCAGGGTTTGAGAGAACTTCTGTCTGGGCTTTCACCAAGAAGGGGGTTCCAAAGTATTGCTCTGTAACAATACCGCTTTATGTTGGTCTTGGGGCCAGTGGCGGCACATATCTGAGGGATATTTTCTACCTCAACACGTTTAATGTTTCTGAATATATAAACAAGGTTGAGAATAGCGAGATGCCAATTTCCCTGTCAGTTAATCTTTCGGAAAGGATGCAGATGGTTGGCTGGCTTTACTGGCGTATTTATGAGACCCAATTCGAAAGAAGCGATTTCAGGAAAAAGTTCGGTAGCGGATTTGATGAGATTTACGGGAAATATATCGAGCCATTGTCTTTCCTGGGATTCTTGAAAGATGATGGAGACAGGGTAGTTCTTACAGACAGAGGGACATATTGGCTGCACGCTCTAGAAGATATATTCTCAATAAATTATGTAAGTAAACTATGGGGAACTTCAAAGCAAAACCCCTGGCCTAAGAAAGTGGTTCTGTGAAAAACGAGGCTTGCTCATGAAATGTATAACATATGGAGTTAGATACATATTCAACCATCGGGTTCTCAAGAAAGAAATACCACTAATTGCAGGATTGGCCATGACGGACAAATGCAACTTGCGGTGCCGTCAATGCAGAATAGCCAACCGCGGGATAGCGGATCTAAGTTTTGAAGAAATATCCGATATCCTTAATTCATTTTATAAGGAGGGTGGCCGTACTGTTTACATGGAGGGTGGCGAACCGTTCATCTGGCATGATGGACAATATGGAGTTGAGGATGTTGTTGAGTATTCGCACAAGATTGGATTTCTCACAGCTGTCATCTATACAAACGGAACATTTCCAATAGAGACCTCAGCCGATACCGTGTTTGTTAGCATGGATGGACTCCAGAAAACACACGATTTTCTACGCGGGAAGACCTTTGACAAAATAATGGAGAATATCCGTAGATCAGTACATCCCTCTCTCTACATAAATTATACCATAAACAATCACAATAAAAACGAGATAGAGGAGTTCTGCGAGTATATGAAAGAGATAAATCAGATACGCGGCATATTCTTCTATTTCCATACACCATATTATGGATATGATGAGCTATATATAGAACCTGCTGAGAGAAATAAAATCTTGCTCAGGCTATTAGATTATAAGAAGAAATACAAGATACTGAATTCACGAGCAGGCTTAAAATCAGCGTTGCGAAATGACTGGAAGCGACCTTTGGGCATCTGCCGCATTTATGACAAGGTGAACGTTTATAAATGCTGTAGGATCCCCGCAGATTCATGCCAGAACTGTGGATATTTGAACTATGCCGAAATAGACCAGGTATTAGCGTTGAAGCCATCAGCGATTCTGAATGCACTGCGATATTTCTAAATAATTATAAAGATAAAATCGTAAAAACATTGAGATCAGGAGTTACTGGCTTATTACGGTATCACGGTATAGAAGTGGTACGGGAAAAGGGTATAATAAGTGGAATCCATACCATAGATTATACTATGGCAGATGAGAACAAACAGATTACTGCTACATATCTGATTATTGCAACGGGTTCAGAACCTACGATCCCTCCTATCTCTGGTTTAAAGGAGTCCGGGGCGTGGACAAGTAATGAATTATTAGAATCAAATCTTCTCCTGCCGGAAAGTATAACAATTATTGGAGGCGGGGTTATTGGTGTTGAGTGTGCAACAATACTGCATGATTTTGGTGTACAGGTTCGGATTGTTGAGATGCTGCCGCAACTGTTGCCGAGAATGGATAGTGAGATTGCGGAGTTGCTTAAGAAAGAGTTGATGAAGAAAGGAATTGAGATATATACTGATACCACTGTTATCGATCTTTCAAAATCCGGTGACAAGAAGATTTGTCGTATACAAACCGGAGAGAGTGCCATGGAACTTGTTAGTGATGAACTATTTGTTGCTATCGGTCGTGGGCCTATACAGCAGGTGTCGGTTTAGAGGCTGTTGTTGTTGAG
>CAZMOX010000214.1:0-3700 GCA_964567895.1 uncultured Spirochaetales bacterium
TTGACACCATAATTTTTGGGTTGTATCATCACTAAAGGTTGTAAATTATGAAACATAGTCAGAGGAACTGCATGTTTTTAGCTGAACCAAAAATAAACCTTTAATTTGGATCAAGCTGCCTATTACTACCCTTTTCACAAACCACATGATATACTAAGGTTTCTCAGGAGGTATCATGTGTATCGTTATATAAAAAGAGATTCAATAGAGATCGAATATAAACATTTAGAAGAGATTGCACAGGTATTTCCAGATCTGGAAATTGATACTGTTAACTATAAAGACAATGGACTTGTGTATGATATTTTGATTGTAAATAACGAACTGGTTTTCAGATTTCCGAAGTTTGACTGGGCAGTGGATGATATGTTCAAAGAAGCCTCATGCCTCAAACTTGCCGGAGATTTTTCTGATATATCCATACCAAACTGGCAGCTGCATAATAATTCATTCGTAAGCTATAGTCGGATAAACGGGTCAGCATTAACTGATCATGAATATGAAAAATTCGACGCTAAACAGAAAGATTTATTAGCAAAAACCTTAGGTCTCTTTCTTAAAGAAATTCATGGTATACCGCAGAAAAAATTACAAAGTTCCAAAATCTTACCTTCTCTTACAGTCCATAGTTATGATGACTGGCTAAAACTCTATGATGATGTGCAGCAGGAACTATTTAGTTATATGACTGCTTCAGCCAGAGATAATATAGATACACTATTTAGAGTAATTATTGCTGATAACACATTTACTGAATACACACCTGCCTTAATTAATGGTGATCTGACCGATTATCACCTGCTTTTTGTTGAGAGAGAAAAAAAGCTGAATGGAATAATTGATTTTGGCTCAGCGGGGATCGGAGATCCGGCAACAGATATTGCATGCCTTTTACTACAATATGGAGAGAATTTTGTTAGCAGGATTGTCCCGTTTTATTCTAAAATACCCAAAATTATCGACAGAGCAAGGTTTATCGCCCTCACTTATCCGCTACAGTGGGCACTTGGGGGAATTAGAACCGGAGACAAGACATGGTTTCTTGTACACCTGGGAAAAACAGGCAATATACAACCCATAGGTTCCCCTTTGGAATGTATCTGATTCCACCCCGACAAGTTAGTCGGGGTAATTTTGTAATGTGTAATTTTTGAAAAAATCTCAGTTTCAGTTAAGGAGTCCGGCAATCGCAGCCCCTAATAGAGGCGCATTTTCTACAGCTATTATTTCATAATACCTTTCATGCTTCTTACCCAGAAACTGATGCAGATAATATTCAGTATATACTTTAAGGTTATGCGTTTTATAGTATGTTGTACCATCAGCATTAATACATACAGGATAAGCCGGGTGAGTTCCAATGTCAGCTTTTAGCACTGCTACCGACAAATTAACTGCTGTCAACTTTCCTGCCCGTTCAATAACAGCATCCAGGAGTTGATAGAGAGCAGCAGAATCATTGTCACCTGCACAACACCAGGAAAGTCGTCCCTCAGTATTTTGCGGTTCATGAAGGAAGCTATCCATCAGGATGGTGTCTATCGATCCAAGGGTCTTATATTTTTCACAAAACTCACTGCTGAACAAACCTGAATCAATAGCTTTTTCAATTACTTTTCCGGCGTATGGGCCAAGATAGGCTCCGGATATAAGCTTTTCAAAGTGATAGTTCTCCGGATTTTCAGTTGTTGCATAAAATTCCTGATCAAGTGAGTTCCCTTCCAGACCGAAACCGCCAGACTCAACATTTATTATCTGATAACCGCTCGGATCAAGCCCTGAAACTTTTGTAATATTTCTATTACTTTCCAGATAGCTTGTATTTGTTCCGGTTCCCAGAATAAATCCAATATAACCGCTATATTTTTTCCCTGCAGTAACAGCTTTAGCAGCCAGAAGAGCAGCAACTGTATCATTAAGCATGGTCAGGTTTTTTATATGTTTTGTTGCTTCCTCTCCAAGTGTTTTAAGAAGATTCTCTCCAATCAACATTCCCCAAACTTCCGGAGCTTTTATCTCTTTTGTGAAAAAAAGAAGCCTGCCATCCCTATCAGGGTTAATATCAGCTGGATAAGAGAAGCAGAAACCAATCTTACTACTGAAATGAATTACCGGTTTGACATATTCAGCCATGAGTGTAAAAAATTCTTTAGCCGACACTTCCCGCTCTAATCCCGGCATCTTTTTTTTATTGAAGTTACTGATTACCGGTTTTAATTCTTTATCAAATATAACGGTACATATTCTGAAATTAGTACCTCCGGCATCAAGAACGATAACCGGCTCATCTACCGGCAGGTTGTTTTGCATTGAAATATAGGTTGGCAGCATTTTCACCGGTGATTCTTCACCTGCCAGACCTCTTCGCATCTCATCCATAAACTGATCGCAGCATGCCTGCATATCAACAGAATCAGGGCCAATTTCATAAGCACGAATAAACTCTTTTGCACTGATTTTATTCTCTCTCAAAATGGCTCCTCCAGCTGATATAATGAGACTGATTGTAGATGAGAATGTATTAAATTTCAACCTTGCGGATTTTATTAAGAAATTGTGTTATTATAATTTATTATGCAGGATGAAACTATTTTCTGGTACGATCTGGAAACATTTGGCTTACATTCCCAGTATGACCGAATTGCGCAGTTTGCGGGATTAAGAACTGACATAAACCTCACTATTATTGGTGAGCCGATTATTCTCTACTGCAAGATAACCGACGACTACCTGCCGGATCCTCTTGCCTGCCTGGTAACCGGAATTACTCCCCAGACAACTCTCCAAAAAGGGATACCTGAGAATGATTTTATTCAGCGTATAAATGAGGAATTTTTAATTCCCGGAACCTGTGTAACAGGATACAATAATATAAAGTTTGATGATGAATTTATCCGGAATGCATTGTACCGAAATTTCTACGACCCGTATTTACGGGAATATGCACAGGGAAATACCCGCTGGGATATTATCGATATGGTACGCGCAGCACATGACCTGAGACCTGATGGTATACATTGGCCTAAAAATGAGGAGGGGCGCCCCTCTTTCCGATTAGAAGCTCTTACTAAAGCAAATAGAATTAATCATACTGATGCTCATGATGCTTTGGCAGATGTGTATGCTACCCTTGAAATTGCCCGATTAATACGTACAAAACAGCCTGAGCTCTATGCTTACGCATTTTCTCATCGAAAAAAGAACGCATTAAAAGAAAAAATCAACCTTTACCAGCATAAACCTATACTGCACACCTCTGCAGTACATACCTCAGAATATGGCTGCACAGTTCTAGTTCTTCCTTTGGCAGTAAATCCAAATAACAGCAACTCAATAATCTGCTATAATCTGTCTTACGATCCGGAAGCCCTTATAGCAGCTAACTCTGATGAACTGTTAAGTAATGAGATAAAATTAACACGAATATCTCTGAATAAATCACCATTTATCGCTCCAGCAAGAACCCTTACTAAAGAAAATGCTAAAAGACTTAATATAAATATAGAATTGTGTATGGAACATTTTGCAAGAATTGAGGAGAGACCTGATATCCCTATGAAATTACGGGCCGCTTTCGTCCGGCAGAAACCAGAAGCAGTTTCCGACCCGGATTTCCGAATCTATACCGGCGGCTTCTTTAGCGATAAAGATCGTGAACGTTTCCAAATTATTCACAAGACACCAGCTAAAGAGCTTTTAT
>CAZMOX010000215.1:0-3693 GCA_964567895.1 uncultured Spirochaetales bacterium
ACAGAATGAATTAGATCGGAGTAGAAAAAAGTATTTGATCAATTCTTTTTTCCCCCAAAGAGGTATCACATATGGGCAAAATTCAAAGAATGTAAAAATTTTATTTAAGCAACAGATACATCTTCCTTCGGGTAAAAAGACTACACTAGCATGTTATGAAAATTTCGATCCGCAAGAATATCTTTAATGAAAAAAGCATGTGCTTGATTCGTTTATCAACTGTTACCAAAACTGTTACCTTTAAAAAATACACACTCATATATACAGAGAAACATGCAGATATAAATAGTTGATATAACTCTTAGTATAGAATAAATATACAAACAGGAATATGGATATACGGGTATAGTAGAGTATTTGAGCGCCTCCGAAGGTGGAAGTCGTGGGTAAGAAAACACGAGCAGTTTTGAAAAGAAACGAGATATCAAGAGAAACTATCTCCAATCAAAAATCTTCAATAAAACGAAATGTTCTCGTCAAAACTGCCCAGAACAAAGCCCGAAGGGCGTGTTCCGGGTTCATAATCCCGTCAATAATAGCTAATAATAAATCAAAATCATTGCACCTTCCTGAATCTGGTCTTTTTTATTGAGTTAGGTGAGTGAGAAGATTCGAGCAGTTTTATGACAACCATGAAAGTACAAAACGATAAGATCAAAGATATACCTGAAGGTCAATCTGGCATAATATCCTCCGTTTTAGCAGAATTATTTAACGACGCTTGCAAGTAGGGGGATTACCCTTAAATCAACGTCAACAATTTATTATCATAGATTATTAGCCCCTTGTAAAGAAGCTCTACCTAAAATTATTATTTCAAGTCTGCATTAAAGTGAGTATGATTTTTTGGAGCAAGTGTGTAATTGACTATTCCTAATTTCAATTCTAAGGCGAGATATAACGAGCAGGAGTTGGGAATGAGCGATTCCAAATCAAAAGTGGTGTAAGTGTATCACTTAGTCCTAGGAAATCAATATTTGCACATATATTTGGTGATTCAAGGCAATTAAGATAGTTTCACTAGAACTTTTGGTAATACGAGATCTTGCTTTCCATAAAGCTTTCATAGGAGGAGTGTTAGACTAGTTTTTGAGGGGTATTTATTTGTTCCATTACTATTGCAATTCCAATCGCTGCTCCCCGGTGAAATGCGTAAACCTCGTAGGGTTTCTATGGTAAGCTTGTTTCGTCCCTTGGTGATCTCTTGATTTTTTTGTGGTGAATCCATCTTAGCAGAGATCTGTGGGACTTTTTCGTCTTTCTTGTAAATGGTAAACTAAAAAAAAAGTACTTGTTATTTACAAGTATGGGAGTTGACTGAGGTTGGAAGACCTGCTATCGGTCAGGCAGATGTTGGGAGCCTGTTAGGCAAAAGGAGTTATCTGTTTATTGTGCTTACATCAACTGTCAAACTGCGGGGGAAAATCCTTGATTGGGCTGTCTGTAAAAAAAAACATCAAATCGATTTGATGTTTTTGTTGACAACCCTGCAAAACCGGCCTATAATCCTATAATAATATCATCAAAACGATTTGATGAACAAAGGAGAGAAACATGAAAAAACTAGTATTAGTTGTATTAGTACTGCTCTCTGCCAGCATGATATGGGCCGCAGGGGCACAGGATGATGCAGCAGAGAAAGACGTAACCTTATCCGTTCTTTGGTTTAACGACGGAAATGAATCGGAAGTATTCCTTAACACAATTTCCGACTACCTGGAAGCTCATCCCAACGTATCAGTTGATATGCAGCTTGTACCTTTCGGGGATTATGAGAAACGACTTAAACTCATGATTGCCGGCGGAAACCCACCAGATCTTGCACGTGTGACAAATAACCATGTAGCAATGTTTGCAGATAACCTTCTGGCTCTTAATGACCGAGTCGAGAATTTCGATGAGGTTATTGCAGGATTCAATAAGGCTTCCCTTGCTTTTGCGACAAGCGGCGACGGAAACCTGGTAGCCCTTCCCACAGAGGCAACTGCAAACGGAATGATCGTAAATGTAGACCTTTTTGAGAACGCAGGTATTGATATCCGTGAATTCTCAAAGACTTGGGACTGGGATCAGTGGTACGATGCCATGAACCAGGTGGTAGCTGCAAACGACAACCTTAAGTATGGACTTGGGTACGACTTCAGCCCTCACAGATGGTCAACCCTTCTTTATGAAGCAGGCGGAAGGTTCCTTGCTGATGACGGTTTCGGAATGGGATTCGCAACACCTGAAGCCCTTGATGCCCTGAACTTCTTCAAGAAACTTCATGACGACGGCCTCATTCCTGCATCAGTATGGATGGGATCTGAGAATCCTCAGGAACTGTTCAAAGCAGGTCTTGTTGCGAGCCATATCGGCGGATCCTGGGTAATTAATAAGTACAACAGCGACATTAAGGACTTTGAATGGGCGGCAGTCAACATGCCCATGAGAAAGATCAGGTCTTCTGTTGCCGGCGGTAAATTCATCGGTGTATTTGAAGGTGCGGAGAATGAAGATGTAGCTCTGGATGTAATGCTCCATTTCTCAGACAAAGAGCATAATGCCATGTACTGCAAAGATACCTATAACCTGTCAGCCAGAACTGATGCCGGTGTCGTATATGATGCTCGAAACGATGATTTTAACGCTATGGCTAATGATCTTGCCGTAACTCCTGCAATCACTGCAGTAGACTGGAAAAGCCCTGAGCTGAACAAGATTTACTCCTACATCCGTGAGCAGATTATTGAAGGTCTTCTCGGCAACCAGAGTATGGAAGAGACAGCACAGAATATCCACGATAAAGGAAATTCCTTTTTCTAGGGATTCCTTTTCATTAACAACGATCCGGGCTGAAAGGTCCGGATCGTTGTTTGAAACTCTATCGGGATTCCTATTCTGCTAGGGCAGGAGTCAGCACCTAATTCAAGGAGAAATCAGAATGGCAAAAAAGCGGAAGGCCAGCAGCTCTTTCCACCAGGTAAAGGCGCCGCTGCTTTTTTTAGCTCCCAACATGCTTATCTTTTTTATTTTCATTATCATTCCCGCGGTATCAGGGCTCAGGATGAGCCTTTATGATTGGAGCATTCTCGGTGAGCATAATTTCATTGGGTTTTCCAATTATACGACACTGGTCGGCGACAGCATGTTCTGGAAGTCACTGGTGAACACTCTGCGGTATGTACTCCTGGTAGTACCGCTGCTGACCGCATCAGCCCTCGGGGTTGCCCTTCTTGTCTCCGGGCAGGAAAAGGGGATTGGAATCTTGCGTGGGTTCTACTACCTTCCTACCATGCTGAGTTTTATTATCGTCGGAATATCCTGGCGATGGATTCTCGGTGATGAGATAGGCATTATGAACTTCCTTATCAGGATGATGGGGGGCGAACACGTGAAGTGGCTCACATCACCGGCAATGGCAACTGCCTCACTCATCTTTATAACGATATGGGCGCAAACCGGATTTTATATGGTCATGTTTGTGGGAGGCCTCCAGGCAATACCGACTGCATTGTTTGATGCCGCATCAATTGACGGGGCAAATAAGTGGCAGGTGTTTACCAAGGTTAAGTTCCCCATGATTCGTCCCACCATGCTGGTGGTTGTGGTACTGGCAACAATAAATGCATTCAAGGCTTTTGAACTTATCTTTGTACTTACAAAAGGCGGCCCCGGAACCACCACAAAGTTCCTGGTCCAGAGTATTTACCA
>CAZMOX010000216.1:0-3690 GCA_964567895.1 uncultured Spirochaetales bacterium
ATACACGTTTTTTTATAATCTGAAAAGCATATCTTCATAAGAGGGATAAGGCCAGTACGATTTATCGGTGATTTTTTCCAGGGCATCTCCCTCATCTCGTAATTCTTCCATAGCAGGTACCACTAATTTTCTGTAGGTTTTTGCCTGCTCATCAACATCATTTTCAAGTGCTAATGCTTTAAGGATAACGTCTTCGAGGTCGTTGGTTTTATCAAGTACAGCATTTATACGCAATGATAACTCTTTGATAAGATTTTCCTGCGCTGAAGCAGTAATACCAAGAGATTTCTGAGCGATTACAGAATCCAGAATTTCCTGCATATATCTTGTCGCAGCTGGGGCAATGAGTCTTTTAGCCATTTCAACCATAACCCCGGCTTCAATATTTATCTGTTTACTATAGGTCTCCAGATATATTTCAAGTCGTGATTCAAGTTCTGCTTTTGTAAATACCTGCTGTTTCTGAAAAAGAGATACACACAAATCCGAGACCATCTCCTGAAGAGCATCAACTGTACAGGAGAGATTGGGAAGTCCCCGTTTAGCTGCTTCTTCTACCCATTCATCAGCATAACCGTTACCATTAAAGACAACTCTTCTATGTTTACTATAATACTCTTTAACAATTAATTTTATCTCAGAAAGCGAATCTTCAGATTTTTCCAATCTGTCAGCGAATTCCGATAATATTTCAGAAATTGTAGTATTGAGCATAACATTCGGCCCGGATAATGACTGCGATGAGCCGACCATTCTGAATTCAAATTTATTACCGGTAAAAGCAAAAGGAGAGGTTCTGTTTCGATCTGTCATATCAATGGGAAACTTCGGAAGTGTGGTAACGCCTATTTCCATACTCTGACCGTCACGTTTTTTATACACTTTCCCATCTGCTATTGCATCAAGGATTTCACTTAGCTGTTCACCTAGGTAGACTGAAATAATGGCAGGAGGAGCCTCATTTGCACCAAGACGGTGATCATTTCCGGAATTAGCTGCAGAGAGCCTCAGGAGCGGTGCGTATCGATCCACTGCGGTAATTACGGCCGTGAGAAAGAGCAGAAACTGTGCATTGTCTTCCGGGCTGCTGCCGGGGCGTAGAAGCTGCTGCCCGTCATCAGTGGTTATTGACCAGTTGTTATGTTTTCCAGATCCATTTACCCCGGCAAAAGGTTTCTCATGTAAAAGTGCAACTAACCCATGTCTGTTTGCAACGGTTTTCAGGGTCTCCATAGTGAGCTGATTACTGTCTGTGGATAAATTAGAGGTGGAATAGACAGAAGCAATTTCAAACTGATTGGGTGCTACTTCATTGTGCTGAGTTTTAGCAGAAATACCCAGACGCCATAGTTCATAATTCAGTTCCTGCATAAAAAGACCAACACGTTCTTTTATGGCACCATAATAGTGATCATCAAGTTCCTGACCCTTTGCACTCATGGTTCCAAATACAGTTCGTCCGGTTAACAGCAGGTCGGGTCTTTTTTCGTAGAGTGATGCATCTACCAGAAAATATTCCTGCTCGGGACCAACCTCAGAGATAACGCGTTTTGAAGTGGTATCCCCAAGTGCTTTCAGTATGCGTAAGGCACTTCTATTAATTGCTTCCATGGATCGGAGAAGAGGAACTTTTTTATCAAGGGCTTCGCCGGTATAGGAGACAAATGCAGTGGGAATTGTAAGGGTTTTAACCCCTTTCAGGTCTTTTATAAAAGCAGGGGAAGTTGTGTCCCATGCTGTATATCCACGTGCTTCAAAGGTAGCACGCAAGCCGCCGTTCGGGAAGGATGATGCATCAGGTTCGCCCTGAGTGAGTTCTTTTCCTGAAAACTCAAGTAATACCGTGCCGTCAGGACCCGGGTTTATAAATGAATCATGCTTTTCAGCGGTAAGTCCGGTAAGTGGTTGAAACCAGTGGGAATAGTGGGTAGCACCCTTCTCAATTGCCCAGTCTTTCATAGAATTGGCTACAATTTCAGCAATTTCCAGAGTTAATGCTTTTTGCCCTGCTTGCGAAAGTTTGAGTTCTTTATACACATTTGAGGGGAGCCGTTCCTTCAAAACGGTATCATTAAAACAGTTCTCTCCATAAATTTCTGTTAATGGTTTTTTTGAATAATCTATACACTCTGACATGAAATCTCCTTATGCTTTGTATTCTAATAATAAGCAATATCTATGCCAAAACCAGATACATAAATAGATGTATTGATAAATGCATATATTAAAATGACATATGTGGAATATATGAAAATATTTATGAGAAAATATAGATTCCATCCACCGAAATAACTACAGATATGTAGGATATGAGTTAAAAATACTACAATATGGTAGGTAATGTGCGCTGATTGTTTTTATATTTTTGTGTATCTATTCTGTATTTATCTACACGAAGTCCCATGATACGTTCAGAAATTCCTAAAGTCCTTGCAGCTTTTGCCCTGTTTCCACGTGCTGTTTTTAACGCATCAGCCAGCAGTTCCCTTTCAAACTCTTCCAGAACATTCTGAAGCGTGCTGTCAAACTGCGTATTTGAGGATTCCGCTGACTGCAGACTTGGCGGTAAATGGTATCCATGGATAACATTATCACTGCTTAGTAATACTGCCCGTTCAATACAATTTTCCAGTTCTCTTACATTCCCTGGCCAGTGATAGATCATAAGAAGATCAATGGCAGCACTAGTTATTCTTTTTACTTCACGATGATTTCGCTTATTATATTTTTCAACAAAATGGTCACATAACAGAATAATATCGCTTTTTCGATCTCGCAAGGGTGGTATGTGAATGGGAAATACATTCAGACGGTAGTAGAGATCCTCTCGGAAAGTGCCTTTAACAATCTCATCTTCAAGATTTCTATTTGTTGCAGTTATTAACCTTACATCAACTTTAATAGTACGTACTCCACCTACACGTTCAAATTCCTGTTCCTGCAGTACTCGTAGAAGTTTTACCTGCATCTGGGGTGAAATTTCGGCAATTTCATCAAGAAATAGTGTTCCCTTATCAGCCAGTTCAAAGCGTCCTTTACGCTCGGTAAAAGCACCTGTGAAAGCACCTTTCTCATGCCCGAAAAGTTCACTCTCAATAACGCTTTCCGGCAGGGCGGCACAATTTACCTTAATAAAAGGTTTTTCGGCCCGAAAGCTGTTGTAATGTATCTCCTGGGCAAATAACTCTTTACCTGTACCACTTTCTCCGCGAATTAAGACGGTTGCTTCGCTTTTACAAACCTGGGCTACATAATCGAAAGCTTCCTGTATAGATTGTGACCTGCCAATGATATTTGCGGGTTGAAACCGGTCTTTTAATTCCTTAAGGAGGCGGTCGTTTTCTGCTTGAAGTCGTTCTTTCTCCTCACGTAACCCCTGTCGTAGTTTTACTGCCCGGGCGATCATTGATGAGATGATTGAAAGAAGTTTTACAAAAACATCAAGATCAAAATTTTCATCATTCCGACTGGTTATGTTCATGGTACCGATGGTAATATTTTCAATTTTAATAGGGACACAGATGAAGGCAGTTTTATGGCCGGCTGCATCACTTATTATCAATTCAGCACCAGTTTTATTCGCAAGAGATTTATCTTTATCAATATCAGCTATGATTATAGGGTTTCCATTTTTGAATACCTGACCGGTAATACCTTCGCCTATCTGATATCTGCCGCGTTTTTTCTGGT
>CAZMOX010000217.1:0-3656 GCA_964567895.1 uncultured Spirochaetales bacterium
CGCAGGATTTCCTTTATCCTGTCTTTGAACACATAAGCAAGAACTATGACAAGAACCCATGGGAGAGTATTCTGGCTAAAAACTTTCTGAGCATAGAGAGAAGCAAGAACAGCAAACGTCATTGCTGCTGCAGCGGCTGTTCCAGCAATAATATGCCCTATTCTTTTGGGTAATCGTGATTCTTCAGCACGTATATAGAGAGATGACTGTGACCATTTTTTAAGCATCCCTGATCGATAGGAGACAGCTTCACTTACATGGCTCTCATTTGTTTCCGGCTCGGTAACATACTGGAACTCTTTTCTATGCTGCTCCTCGCTGACAACAGAACGCTCAATTGAATGTATCAATTTTTCATCCAGTTCTACTCTTTTACTTATGATAAAGAGCTCGACGAGAGCCTCTATGAGTATTGAAGAGATTGTTTCATCACACCAAAGAAATGCTTTCCGAAGAGTTTCGACTATTCGGGGTTCCAGAAAAAGTGCGTACAATTTTCTATATTTTTCAACCAGTTTTTCAATATCTTTGAGCGTCTTCTCTATTTTATGCGTACAGACAGAGATTGCTGAAGGTTTTTCTGATTCAACCAGCACCAGCTGAGTGATATCCTTCATCTCCCTGCGAAGATTATTTACTAAAGTCTGAAATTCATAAATGATACTTCGTTCCGATTCTTTATCAAAGAGAGAAAGCTGCAGCCGTTTTGATATCCGGGAAAGTGGGCTTAAATCACACTCAGGATCAATTATGTTATTAATAGATAGATTTGGAGAGGAGAAACGTGTCCGTACATTTATATCCGCATAGATTGCAGATGCCTGATCATTGACATTCTCGCGGATATTAAGTTGAGCGGGAGAAAAAAGATAAAACTGCAGGGTATATTTCTCTATTCCGGATTCACTTACCGGAATGCTCGTCTTTAACTCTAAGTGGTTCTTACTGTGAATCCTCAAATCAGTCTCTAAATTTTTCATGCATAATACCTCAAATTATTTTCAGCCGAATTATATTTAACTTATCATTATAGCATGGATTTTGTAGTGTGAGACGTAGGTTGAGAAAAAATATATGAAATAAAATTTAGCTCAATACAAATAGTTCAATTTCTTCCCCTTTAAAAATTTCTCAAAATTCTCAGGTTCTTACCATACAAAACTCACCATTATGGTGGTATAACAGTTTCCTGTTTTTTGATGATTATGATAGTGCTGCCGGGATCGAATATACCGTTGATGTCTCAAAACCTGCTGGTGACCGGGTTGATATTACTACGATGTCAAAAGACGGTGCTGCATTCGATATGAATAAACATTATGTTGTAGCTATTAACTCCTATCGTGGAACAGTAGTTCCCGTAGTTGACAACAACTGGAAAGCAATCCCTGAATTGTGGGTTAAGAATGGTGCTGAGTTAGATTTTCCACTGTTTTATTAACATACATTAGAGAAAAATATATAATCTATGATCTGATTTGATTTTCAGCATGTATATTAGTATAGCCGTCCAGTTTGGGCGGCTATTTAATTGTAAGGTTTATTCAGAAGTATCTGAAGGCGGGTCTGAATCATCACCAGAAATATAAGGTTGATGATATTATCTCTCTCACTATTAAAAACCTCAAGCTCCTCTATGAGTTTTGCTTTCTTTCCAATTCATAGCCTGATTTCACGTCACACTACTTTTCAATATGTAAGAATCACATTATAGTGAGCAAATTGCATTGTCAAAATAATTTGCTTTTTGCTTAGTAGGTTGAGGATTTATATGAATAAAAGTTTAGTTACCAATATTATTGCATTGCTGGTTATTGCAGCCGGCTATCTTTCACCCTGGTATGGGGAATATATTCGAATGGTGGGATTTTTTGCCCTATCGGGAGCTATCACAAACTGGCTTGCAATTCATATGTTGTTTGAAAAAGTCCCTCTCCTCTACGGTTCAGGAGTAGTCCCAAATCACTTTGAGGATTTTAAGACCGGTATACGTCAGATAATTATTAATCAGTTTTTCACTGAAGAAAATATACAGAAATTTTTGGGAGATACCCTGAAACCTGAGAGCGCTGCTCTCGATCTTCAACCTGCACTTGATGCAATAGATTTTGAGAAAGCATTTGAATCTCTCACTACAATGATTCTTGAATCAACACTTGGTGGGATGCTGAACATGTTCGGCGGACCGTCCCTGCTGCAAAACTTCAAGGAACCCTTTGAAGAAAAGATGCGGCAATTTGTTCAGGATCAGGCTGGAAGTGAAGATTTCAAAAGTGCCCTTACGCAGGCTATTGGCGGTAAATTCGACCTTGCTGAGACAGTTAAAGAGAAAGTTGATCTTATTGTAGAAGCCCGGTTAAGCGAGCTTACTCCCCCGCTTGTGAAAAAGATCATTCAGGATATGATAAAGAAGCATCTTGGCTGGCTGGTAATCTGGGGTGGTGTTTTCGGCGGAGTTATCGGTCTGGGGATGGGGCTCCTCAGAATTAGCTGATACCGAGATTTATAACATAAAGCTATTTTTATTAACTCCTAATTCCTGTTGCATCCATTGACAGAAACAGCCTGGAATCTTTATTATTAGCGTATGTTCATTATTAGAATAAGGAGTAGGTCATGGCGAAAAAAATATTAATCATAGGTGGGTCAGCAGCGGGGCCTAAAGTGGCATCTAAAATCAGAAGACACGATCAGGATTCAAACATTACTATCGTTCAAAAAGGATCATATCTGAGCATGGCATCATGCGGGTACCCCTATTTCGTCGGAGGCGTATTTGATGACCCGAATCTTCTTATATCAACACCTACCGGAGTACAACGTGATCCAGATTTTTTCTCAAAGGTAAAAGGCATAACCGCCTTGACGAAAACTGAGGCCGTTGCCATTGATAGAGAAAACAAAACAGTTCAAATACATAATCTTGAAACGGGTGACACATCATCACTTCCTTATGACAAACTGGTTTTAACAACAGGCGCCAATCCCATTACTCCTAAACTGCCCGGGATAGATCTTGAGGGAGTAGATTCTTTACAAAGTATGGAAGATGCAGTCAGATTGAAAGAAGTTGCTACAGCTAAAAAGGTTAAAAAAGCGGTTATTATTGGTGGAGGGCTCATAGGCATAGAGACATGTGAAGCCCTGCAGCTTGCAGGAATTAAGATAACCATTGTGGAAATGCTTGATCAAATATTACCCTTCCTTGACTGGGAAATGGCTAAGCTTGTAGAGAACCACATGTGCTCCAAAGGGGTCAAAATTGTAACAGGGAAAGGAGTCTCTGCAATTAATGGCGAGAAGTTTGTTACAGGGGTTACATTATCTGATGGATCTAAATTAAGCTGCGAACATGTTGTTTTCTCCATAGGTGTTAGACCGAACAATAAATTGGCCAAGGAAGCACAACTTAAAATCGGGGACAGGGGAGGAATCAGCGTAAACCGCTTTATGCAGACCTCTGACCCCGATATCTATGCAGCAGGTGACTGTGTGGAAATCACGAACTTGATCACTCAGGAAAAACAGCACTGGCCTATGGGTGATGCTGCCAATCTTCAGGGTCGTGTCGCAGCACAGAACATTGCATTTGGAAATATTGAAGAATATGACGGTGTAGTAGGTACCGGAATCTGTAAAGTTTTCGATTTTACTGC
>CAZMOX010000218.1:0-3623 GCA_964567895.1 uncultured Spirochaetales bacterium
AGGTGTATATCAAGCTGAAGATCAGAACTATAACGAATGTGATCCATAGCACTGCGAAACCATAGGCAAGCCTGCCTCTGTTAAAAATGAGGTCGTATCCTTTAGAAAGAATAAAAAATGTCTCTTTGGGAGGAGTTTGCAATGTAACCTGTGCCCCTCTTATAGGTGTTGGATTGAGGATATAGGGTAGAATAAAAACCTGCATCCCATAAATAAAGCTGACCACCAGCTGAAAAGCAATAAAGGGACTGAGAAAAGGAAGTGTTACTACTTTGAAGCGTCTCAGGTAACCGGCTCCATCGACTGAGGCAGCATCATACAGATCACCCGGAATCGTTGAGAGTCCGCCTATAAAGATAAGCATACTCCATCCAACACGCCAGAATCCTGCAGTGAGAATAGTGAACATACCATGCTCACCCATCCAGCTGATCCCATCCTTTATCATTCCCAGATTCAGAAGCAGAAGATTTAACGTTCCCACATTTTTATCAAAAAACACCCGCAGTATCCAACCGGTGGCTACGATCGGGATAACATACGGAAGGTAAAACATAACCCGGAAAAAACCCTGCCCTTTCATTTTCTGATCAATCAGTAGGGCCAGAAGTAATCCCAGAGAGACTTGTATTGCAGTATTTAAAAATGCATATAAAAGAGTGGTGAAAATTGCATAGTATACTGTGGGATCTTTTAATGCTAACAGATAGTTCTTGAATCCTACATTCTTAATCTTAACAGAAAATGCCATTTGATTGGTTAGACTTACTTTAAATCCCCATAAAATTGGGATTAACTGGAAAACAGCAAAGCCGATAATCCATAGCGCCATAAAGATATAAAATGATTTACGTTTTTCACGCTGAATCCAGTTTCCGGTTTTACCCAATCTCTTCATCGTAGCCCCTTCTATTAAAGTTATACAGTACCCTGCAGATAGCAGGGTACTGAAAATTATAACATTGTCTTACTTGTTTCCGTTCCGTTAGGGGAAAATGAGTTTATTAAGGCGTTTCTGCTTATTCGCCGATTTCCTCTTTTCCAAGAGCCAGGGCTTCGTTCATACCTTCAATAAACATATCAATAGCTTCATCGATAGTAACTTCATTATTTAGATAAGCTCTCTGTGCTTCATTCCAAATGCCTGCATATACGCTATTTCTTGCATACCATGAGGTTTGAGGAGGTTTCATATATTTAACTTCTTCCAGCGCTATATCTTTTCTGGTCTTGTCAAACACATTGCCATAAGGTAATAACGGCTGTAAAGATAGAAGAGGAGGTATTCCCCATCCGGTTTCTGCTCTTTCCACACCAGGTTCATCAGCCATATACCACTCAAAAACTTTAAAGGCCTGATCAGGATGTTTGGTCTGAGAGCTGATGATAAAACCGGTAGCTCCCAGGCTGTTTGTTACCCGCATGCCGCCTTTTTCCATAACAGGAGCTGGAGCCCAGGCAAACATATCTTCATATCCTTCTACACCTGCACAGGATGCACCATACCAGTAACCAAGCTGTACCATACCGATGCTTCCAGCCTGAAATGCGCTTCCGGCCCAACCACTTAATGGATTTTCGAGGTTACTTGAAATGCCCTCTTTTCGTAATCTCAGGAAGTATTTCCATATTTCTCTTACTTCCGGATCATTGTTCATTTTAGTCTGATCGGCATTATGCAGTGTTTTTCCAATCATATAAGCCATATCACTAGCAATAAAAAGGAACCAGTTACCATGAACTTCAGTACCGAATATTTTGTCGTCAACTTCACCCAGTTTTGCAGATAGATTATAAAACTCATCATAAGTCATTGGTTCTGTTGCACTTGGGTAAGCCAATCCAGCTCTGTCAAAGATATCTTTATTGTAAGTGATTGCTGTTACATTATTATAATCTTTAGGGAGGCCGTACCAGCTGCCTTCAAAGTTATAAGCTCCTGAACCTTCTACATCAATATCACCATTCAGCTTGTCGCTGGCTTCAAAATAGTCAGTTAAATCCAAAAGCATCCCGCGTTTCACAAAATAGGGAATTTCTGCACCACTTCCCAGATTGATAATATCGGGTGAAGATCCGCCAATATAATCAGCAATCCACTTTGTCTGATCCTGGTCTTCACGAACAAGCTGGATGTTTGGGTTAGCTGAATTCCAGGCTTCTACCCAGGCATCGGTGAAATCACTGGCAGGTGACATAACACGTAATGAAACAGGACCAGCCTCTTCCTGATCTCCTCCAGCCCAGACAAACATTGTCAAAGCTATCAGCAAGCATAAAACTAACAATTTTTTCATAAAATCCTCCTAGATTAAATGTATAACACTATGTTTAAAATTAGCACTGCATGACTCTGTTGTCAATGTTTACTCCGCCACTTTGATCTTTTTTTGATTGTTTCCGCCATATAGTATCATTTGTTGCTATACTCACCCCGATATTTGGCAGCATCTTGCTATATATTCCTATGTATTTTCATAACATACAAATTTCGCTCGTTTTTACCATAACCACCTTGACGTCCATCTATTTTGGGACAATAATGGTAGAAGTATGGGCCAAATGATCTTTTTAGCCAAATGAACAAAGGGGTGATCGAATGAATAATGTCACAAATCGTTTTGTCAATATCTCATTATCATTATCAGACATTCTCACAGAGGCATATACTGACAGTCTCTGCCGGGCAAAGGCAGTAATAGAGGATAAACCTGAATCATACTATAAGGCTATAGCTAACGAGAAGATAGAATTCTACCCTGAAGCCTTTCAGCAGAAGCTGTTGAATATGATCCCAAAGATCGGTACGAAAATATTGGAAGTACCCTTGGAGAATACAGCTGATGGAGCGGCAACTACATCATTTAATAGTGCCTTTTCGGCAAACCAATCACCACTTATCGGCAAGGGATATTTCAAGATCACCGAAGACGGCACCTTGCAGGCAATCACCAAGAGTGAACACTATCATGCACCGCTGGGACATGACTTCCCCGGCTACCAGCTGCTTGAGAATGCCAAGAAACTGGGAATCTCTAATGTAACTCATAATAATACCCGCGGCTTTATCACCCGCCTGCTGGAACAGGAACTGGTCCGTATTGCCAATGGCTTATATGGAACTGATGCAAATCTGGAAGAGATTGTTGCCAATGCTCCGGAACAGGCAATGACTAAAGTAATCAACCTGCAGACCGGCAGCCTGGCTGTTGAGGCAGGAATGAAGATGATGCTGGCCCGGTTCTATGTCTCTGATCCGGGAATGGGTATTGAACCTGAATATAAGGATAGAATTCCCGTCTTTATTGTAATGGCCGATTATACCGGCGGTAAACAGGCCAATTATCATGGAACCACCGTACTCACCCAGACTATGCGTGATCTGTGGCCCGGACTCTACCAGAAATTTGAACAGGCTGAAGCCTACAAGGTGGTTGCCACTCCTATAAATGATATTGATGCTTTCAGGGCGATTGTTAAAAGCTATGATACGGGCAAGTATAAGATTGCCGGCTTCTTTCATGAACTGATTCTCATGAACTATGGCGGAATTACCCTTCATAAAGATTTCCTTCAGAAAGCACACGAAATTTGTCATACACATGATATCCCTACCCTGGTAG
>CAZMOX010000219.1:0-3601 GCA_964567895.1 uncultured Spirochaetales bacterium
AAATAAAACCAATAGGTTCTAAACCTACTGGCAGAATACAAAAATATTTTATTAAGGACAATTTTTTAAAATTCTGGTTTAGATTTGTATATAAATATCGTTCAGCCATAGAAAATAATAATTTTTCATATGTAAAAAATAATCTTAAAGAAAAATTGAGAACATATAGCGGATCCATACTTGAAAAACTATATCATGATATATATAAAAGCTCCGGAAAATATAGTGAAATTGGAAATTATTGGGAGAAGGGAAATCAAAATGAAATTGATTTGATATGCATTGATGAATTAAATAAAAAAATATTATTAGGTGAAATAAAAATGAATAAGCAAAAAGTTAATATGAGCATATTAAATATTAAATCGAAAACACTGATTAAAAAATATGATGGATATGATATAGAATATATAGGTCTTGGATTACAGGATGTGAATCATATCATAGAAAAAGAAGGTTTATAACAAATCGATGGAACAGACAAAACTTTTGTCATGATTCTTGCGTGTGCAAGAATACATGCCAAGCCGTCGGCACAGTTTCGCAGCTCATTTTAGTCGTTAGACCGTGATTTTGCAAATAGATAGGGGAATAATCAGTAAAAAATACGAAAGGATAGACAAAAGGAGGAATATCATGAAATTAACAATCATGTTTATCGGACATTCCGGCGTGGGAAAATCACCATTGGTGACATTACTCAAAGATCAAGTAAAAAAATCTGCTCCATATAGAGTAAGACCTAATCCCCGCAACAATCAGGACATCTATTATGTGTCACAAGAGGTACGGGATACAATGAAGGCATTATGTGCAGAAAAAGCTGAAACAGTATGTTCGGACATAGAACTTTTTCCATCTATGTTATTTTTTAAAGTACGAGGTGATGATCAATTTATTGTCAACATTTCAAACACGTATCATAACTATGTCTATTTTGAAATATTTGCACCCGTGCTATCTAATTTGCTTGAAATCCCTGCTGCTAAGGAATATTACCCTTTTCTTGTGAGCAATAGTAGTCACCGTGTTTTAATCTTAATACTTAATTCAGCCAAACAAATTTTGAAAAATGCTAAATTTGATTTCAACATGCTTGAAGCAAAAGTGGAACATGCAGTAAGATGTCGACATATATTAGAAGGGACAGATCAAGAGAGAATAAGCAAAGATGTTGATAAGAGAAAGAAATATCTTAAGGAAGAGTTTCCTGCTTGGAAGTCACTGTTAAATAAAAAAGAACAAAATGATAACTGCCAATATTCCATAAATGACGATGATAATTTATATGTCATAGAGATTAATGATTGGCAGTTCCTTGAGTATACCTATAAAGCTGAGACAATTGATAATACTGATGATGTTTCAGAGAAAATGATTTCAGAGGAGAATCTGCTTGAACATCAAAAAACCAGGTTAATTGCTGCTAGGGACAAAATTATTAAAGCAATATCAGCAGTAAATCAAGACATCGCCAATGAAGTAAAGGAATGCTGTTTCAAGAGTGAAAAAGAAATTAAAAAAATTAATACAATATTTGTATAAGATAAAAGGTGATATACCGAGGTAACAAAGGTGAGTTGGTCTAACAAGGCGCTTAACCGGACAGAAACCGCAGGCCGATTTTTGCCATGCACGGCTCTGGCTAGATGCCTTATTCGTTAAAGATAACTTACTGTTTTATCGGCGGTTTCTCTGGTTAGCTTTGCGTTATCCCAATATGCTGTTTCACTTTGTGCACATGAACTTAAATATATATTAAAGAAGGAGAATGAACATGCTTAAGACAACCATTGATAAACCTGGAAAACCAAATAAAGGTCTGTTGGCATTAAGCATTTTACAAGGATACATCAAAAATCCTTTGTGGTTCTTATTATCGACTGTTCTCACCTTGCCGAAATTTAAAAAACAACTGCCTAAAGATTTGCCCAAAGAATTTATTGAAGTCACTGCCCTTCAGACATGGATGTACATTCGGCTGAAAGAGCGATTAGGGCAGGAAAAAGCCTATGAGGTTGTTCGGGCTTTTGTGATTCCTGTTGGGCTGATAATTCAGCAGGGTAACTTTCGGAACGTGGAGGCTCCTCGAACATTCGAGAATCTGATAAAGTATCAGCAAGCAGCGTACTAATAAGGAAGGTCCTACACGTTGGAACAAGATGGAAGTACTAGAGCAAAGCGATCAAAAGTATGAGTTTCGTGTTCATAACTGCATGTTCCACGAAC
Source organism: uncultured Spirochaetales bacterium (assembly GCA_964567895.1). Lineage (GTDB taxonomy): Bacteria > Spirochaetota > Spirochaetia > JABMQR01 > JABMQR01 > JABMQR01. The sequence goes on from CAZMOX010000219.1 coordinate 2,230, forward strand.
TTTATACTCAATTAGGAACTCCTGAAATGACTAAACTGATGTGTGAGGTGGATAACGCAATTTTTAATACCTATATGCCAGAAGACCTAACTTTTCACCGTAACGGTATCGGAAATCGAATAGCAGATGGTGCTCCGGTTTGTCATTTTGTTATTGAGTGCCATCAAAAATAAAATGAAGTTTAGGTTTAACAGTGAAATAATGAAAGATAATAATAGAGGGGACTAACAAAAAGATGCAAGGGACGCTACCGCGCCCCTGATCTTAATCGTTATACCGAGATTAAATTCGGATAATTGTTTAATTCTAATTTACATTCTAATCTATGCAATAGAGGTTTATAAATAGAGGAAAAAAGTGAAAGAATTAAAAGATGAAATAATTATTAAAGCTAAAGCGGAAAATTTTTCTGGTGTTATATCAATATTTAAAGACAATAAAGAAATTATTAATAAAGCCTTTGGATTAAAAGATTCAATAAATAAATTACCAAACATAAAAGATACAAAATTCGGAATCGCTTCTGGAACCAAATTGTTCACAGCTCTTGGTATTGGGAAATTAATAGAACAGGGGAAAATTGCACTAAATACAAAAATAAAAGAAATTGATAGAGAATTTTGTACGTTTATAGATGAAGATGCAACAATTCGAAATTTACTAAATCATACCTCTGGTATTTATGATTATTATGATGAAGAAATATTTTCTGATTCTGATGATTTTTTTGTAGATATGCCATGGTATCTTTTAGAAACTCCTTCAGATTATTTACCATTATTTAAGAATCAAAAACCTAAGTTCAAACCAAGTGAAAAGTATTCTTACTCAAATGGAGGTTTTGTATTTTTAGGTATTCTGATTGAAAAATTAACTGGTAAATTATTCCGTGACTATATTCATAATAATGTATTAGTTCCTGCGAAAATGAACAATTCAGGATTTTATGCTTTAAATGAATTACCATCAAATACTGCTAATGGATATACAGAGAATCGAAGAACTACAAATATCTATAATCTCCCAATTCGTGGTGGTGGTGACGGTGGAATGTATACAAATACATATGACCTATGTTCATTCTGGGAGCATTTATTTTCATATAAAATATTATCAAAAGAATTGACTGAAATATTTCTAAAAACTCAATGGAAATTTAACAATGAAAGCGGATATGGCTGTGGTATTTACAAAAAATTAGATGATACGATGTTTTATATTGTTGGTGGAGATGCCGGAGTAGGATTTGACTCAAGATATCTACCAGAACAAAAAATTAATATAAATATTATTTCTAACATTACAGATGGTGAGGAAGAATTAAGACGTTATATTTTAACTTTATTAGAAGAAATTAAGAAGTTGGTATAAC
>CAZMOX010000220.1:0-3596 GCA_964567895.1 uncultured Spirochaetales bacterium
CCTTCATGGTATTAGCAAGGAGAAGTTTTTCCAGTTCTGCATCACTCTTTTTCCCGTTGTAGCGATAATAGGGGTTACAAGTGAGGGTTATTTCTTTTAAGGGAACTTCTGGGGTTAATTCAGCTTCCAACCCATAAGCTTCAATGAAGATACGGTTGTTTTCTTCTTCGAGCTGCTGCATTTTTTGGGTCATAGTCAGCCAGTGCGATCGGAGGGTTTTGTATGTGGATTGCATTGTTGCTTGAGTATAGTTTGTTTGGAGCAAAGGAAGGCTGGTGAAATCCCAAGAGGTTTCGTAGGAATTCCAGTCAGCCTTGCTTAAGTCTACTAGTTGAGGAATGTTTATTGCAGCCTGATTTTTCGCAATGCTGGAATAGGTTATTGGTAAGCTTCCAATATGTCCCGCCTCATAATTTAAAGTTGGACTAAGCAGCTCTAAGCAATAAAGAGCAATTTTGCTGTTTAAGTATCCCAAATAGAAGTAATCTTCTCCATCGGTAAACAGTCCCTTACCACCACTTCCAAAAATTGAATTATTAATTTGCCTCATTGAAGGCTTGCTACTGGAAATGCCAGACCAAGTGACACCTGGCTTAAAGTAAAATTCTGGGCTAACTACTCGTCCCCCAGCGGCATCTTTTGTCACTTCCCGAATCTCGTATCCGTTATGCCACCAGTTGACTACATACTCATTATTACCTACCCATTTTCGATAATCACCACCTTTACTAAAAGGGTACCAGCGGTGATTATCTTTTTCTGTTTTTGAAATATCGAAAATCTTAAAAGGTATACTTTCAAAAGGCTATGTTGGGAGCATGTGTTGTAAATCGCATCCCAACCTCGTTTCAAAAGGCAGTGCAGGTTTTAAACAGATATCCACTCCCTTGGTATGATAGAATGCAGCACCTGCACTACGTAAAATACTCTCCGCAGTAGCGCAAATGGTCATCCCCCTATTTTCCACATTCCAGCCTAACCAAACCACATAGTTATTCAAATGCTTGGTTGATACATTCTTAAAATTACCTACAAAATTCTTTAACTGACCATGCAAGTTATTGGCGTGCTGCAGGTTGTACAGTCCTTTCCGACTCTCTGTCTTGCTTTTTAGCTGAATAATCTCAAGATGGTTTTCCTGAGCAAACTTACGATCAGAGGAATCCTTGTCGGTAATTAACACCGATCCTTCTGAAATGTGATTATCATACACTTTGTGCAGAAAATCAGTGGAGACCTTACCTCGGCCTGCAGCCATTCCATGCACCTTACTTCTCCGGTCTATCGCACAGGGAACGCATACCTTCTGCCGGCTTAGCCCGCGGGTACTTGTTGCCTTTCCTCTGCTGTGCTTATGACCGGATTCACGATGGTTTAGGTACGCAGGAGTCTTTGGGGGTTCATTATCATCATCATTACTCTCTTTCCCTCGGTGCTCTTCTCCCGGCTTCTTGAGGTTTTCTCTTGCATTACAGTTGCCTTTGAAATTGTCAGGAAAATAGGTCTCATCTGATTCCACTATACCGGACAACTGCTTCTGATTATCCGCAGCAAGCGCCTGCAGGATTTTGTGACGCCAAAAAAATGCCGTCTGTAAATCAATAGCACAAATCTTTGCAGACTTTCTTAACGAGAGCTTGTTTGTCATACATTCACAATATTTTATCCAGACAGAGATGTCTTTACTTGTTCCGGAAAGAATTGATCCGGTAGTGCTTCCAAATGATTTCCCGCAGCCGACACAGAGGTACCGCTGCTTTCCTCGAAAAGTACCGTTACGTCGTATATGCGTATTATGGCAGTGTGGGCACTGGGCACCTGCAGAGAATCGCTGGTCATCGATAAGCTGAGAAATACTGGACGGAATTTGTGGGTTGAGTTTTTGATTAATTTTGGTTTGAAGCTCTTCGAGTTCCGATCGGGAGAGTGAAGAAATAAGATCCTCTAGATCACTATTTTCCATAAATTCCTCTCTTTTTAACGATTAATTTATTACACCATAAGTATATACTAAATTATTCATCATGTCCAGGTTTTTAACCTATATTCCAACACATGCTCCCAACATAGCCTTTCAAAATCAACTTCGTACCAAAACCGTAAAAATCTATTATTGTCCGTAGTCGATAATCCACTTTTCGGTTCACCTGCTTCTCGAATCTGCGTAAACTTCTCAAATGCTGTCAAAATACCTTGGCTCGCCCAATAAGCTATCGGTGCTCCAGGAATTTTTTTAAAATCTTCAGCCGAAGCTCTAAAAAAATATTTCTCCATATTATCAGTATTCAAGGATCCTTTACTCATCAATATCACCTTCTATTTGTTACTTATCTTTATCAGAATCTTTTTGCTGCCAATCATCGGCTATCTCTTCCCAGTTTACTTCTCTTTCTTTAGTTTTCGTCCAAACGTCCCAAAAGTCAGGATCATTTGATTGTGGTTGTTTATCTTCAGATAAATAATTCATTTTAACCATTATTGGTAATGCAGAGGCCCAACCCAATAAAATAGCCTGTTGTGACGGTAAAGATGGTAAATCTCTTAACAAACCTCGAAGATTATCCGGAACAAGCTTCCTTACTAATTCTTGATCTTTATCATTACTAATTCTATGTAAAAGAAATGTGTTACATTGCGATAAAACTGTGGGAGATAATTCACTAGGCCTTTGAGATGATAGAACAAGCCCAAGACCAAACTTTCGACCCTCCCTTGCAATTCGCTCAAAAACTTGACTGCAAATTTTCGATGAATTTTGGTTGTCTGCATCGTCAGCATACTTTTTTATAAATGTATGCGCCTCTTCCATTACCATCACTGTAGGTAGTGACACTCCATACATTTTTCTATATCTTTGCAAAGATTCAAACGTTAAACGTGCTATAACTGCTGTCACAATATTTACAATTTCAAGAGGAACTAATGATAAATCAATTATTGTTATGGTTTTATTTTGTTTATTATTATCACCTATATAAGAAGCAAGCCATGACTCAAGAGTTATTTCAGAATCATCGCATATTGATTGCATTCTTGTATCACTTAATAATGCATTGATGCGCATAATCAGATAATCAAAAAACTGGGGATTCGTTTCTCCGGCAGCTAATTCTTCAATATGATTAGCAAATTCAGTCCCCTTAAATCTCAATGGAATATCTTCATTAGGTCCTGATTGATATACAACTCCACCAATTTCATCAAGAAGAAGTTGGATTTTAATATCTAATTTATCAATCACTGAAAGAGGAAAATCACTATACCCAATACTTCCATTGTTTTTATTAAATGGTCTCCCATACTTATCTATAACTTTTTGAGTAATATTACTTAATAATTCAAGCTTATCTTGATATTTAGGAAAAAGATTTGAATAATTATTAAAATCGATTGAGAATGCTTGAAGTTTTGATCCGAATTTCCAGCCTTCATATGAATCTCCTGATCTGTTTTGTGATCTCATCTTTATCAATATGGTGCTTAATTTTCTTCGTAATTCAAAATCCTTATTATCGACTTCCACATATCCACCAGATCGTATTTCTCTCAGGGCTCTTTTCAATAGTGGGTTTTGTGCTTTAGCACTAGCTTGGGTA
>CAZMOX010000221.1:0-3577 GCA_964567895.1 uncultured Spirochaetales bacterium
TGGAAGTGCTGATGCAGCAAATAAAAGAGGACGTTTTATTTGAATGAGTATAGGGTTTTTGAAACTGATAATTATTTAAGGAATTTAGAAAAAATACGAGGGAGAGATAAAACATTAATTGAGAATAAATTATTGACAAGTGCATATCCTCAGTTTAAAGTCGAGCCCCACTATGGGAGTAATATAAAAAAACTAAAGAACTATATTCCTGAAACATGGAGATATAGGATAGGAAATTACAGAGTATTTTACGAAATTAATGAAAATGAAAAAATAGTAAATATGATTGGAATAAGTACGAGACAAAATGCCTATTAATGCCCGGTTTGTAATAAAAAGCGGCCGGACAACAAATAAAGGGAAGTGAACTTGCTGCCCGGCCAATGGGTTAAAAAGGAGGGATCAGAGGCAATTTTTTAAAATTGCCTTTTAAGTTTTTGATAAAATTGCATCAATTCTACAGTTAAATTAGTAATCAAAAACTTTCATAAAGGAGGTATGAAAAATACCCTGACTGCTTTGTATGTTATACAGCATATACCGTGCCAAGTTTTTTTGAAAAAGATCTGTAAAATTATGCTTTAAAAGCCGGTTTGTTTTTTTATTTTAATAGGTACCTGAGCAATAATTGCAAATCATGGGGTTGTTGAGAAAAATCTGCACACCAGCTATCACCAGCCATATTGACAATCCTGTAGCAACAGGTATTCTTTGGTTATGCGAAAACGAACAGATCGAATTGAAAAACAGTTAAGAACGATACTTCCGGAAGTAATTGACTCTGTCTGGGTTAATACAGTTGCGGGTGATGACATCAGTGAGCCTACTCTGGAATATTACAGAGAAATGTGCCAGCCAGCCACAGACTTGATTAGCCGGGGAGGTAAGCGTTGGCGTCCTCTTTTACTCGTTATGATAGCTGAAGCTGTCGGCGGTACTGATACTGCCAATTCAGCCTACTCTCTTACCCCGATAGTTGAGCTTCCTCATACGGGAAGTCTGATAATAGACGATATTGAAGATAATTCTGACTGGCGCCGTGGTGATACGGCGGTACATATAAAATACGGCCTGGATTTATCTATCAACGCAGGAAATCTTCTCTACTATTTACCGACAGTTTGTATTGATTCAGCACCGCTCTCTTCAGAACAAAAACTATCAGCTTACCATATTTATGCTAAGTACCTGAGAAGGGTTCACTTTGGTCAGGGGCTTGATATTGTTTGGCATAGGAATCCTGATTTATTTCCTTCTGTTCAGGAATATTTGCAAATGTGCCGTTTCAAAACGGGATGCCTTGCAGGTTTGAGCGCAGAATTGGGAGCATCTCTTGCTGGAGGTTCAGCAGAGCAGATAATCAGCAGCGGCAGGATTGCAGAAAAAATTGGTGTTGGGTTTCAAATTCGGGATGATGTTCAGAATCTCAACACCGGTAACCCCGGAAAACGCAAAGGCGATGATATTGTTGAAGGTAAAAAAAGCCTACCGGTAATACTTCATGTGAATATGCAGCCTGATGACAGTAAACATATAGCCCGGCTTTTTTCTGCTGCCCGGAAAGCGGGAGTTGATTCAGCGGACAGAGAGATTGGGGAAGCTATAGGCATGATTACTGCTTCAGGTGCGTTGGATAAGGCTGCTGCAATAGGTGAGAATTTGCTTAAAGAGGCTATGGAGGAAGTTTTAAATATTTTTCCCGCCTGTTCTGCAAGAGAAGAAATTATTCAGTTGATTCAAAGTTTTTTGTAAAATATTGACGACATCAATATAATTACGTATGTTTAATTTCATGAATACCAGTATTTTACGCAAGAAGTTTCCCTATACTTTTTATAATATGACACTTATTCTTATTGGAATAAATGTAGTCCTGTTTTTTCTCAGCTCATCAAATTCGAAGATAATCTATTATGGGTCGTTGATTCCAATATTTATCATTGAAAAGCATTACTATTGGCAATTTCTTACCTATATGTTTTTCCACTCAAATATAACTCACCTGCTTTTTAACATGCTGGGACTATTTTTCTTTGGTTCTCAGGTTGAGAAACGAATTGGGAGCTGGGAATTTCTCCTTTTTTACCTTGTGACTGGATTGCTGGCAGGGGTTTTCTCCTTTGCGGTATATGTTTGGACAGGAAATTATGTAGTAATTCTCCTGGGCGCTTCTGGTGCGGTGTTTGCCGTTCTTCTTGCTTTTGCAGTATTTTTTCCTTTTGCACGAATTTTTGTATTTGGTATTATTCCGATACAAGCTCCACTTCTGGTAGTTATCTATACGGTCATAGAGGTGTTCAGCCAGGTGAGTGGGCAGAACTCAAATGTTGCACACCTTACTCATCTTGCGGGATTTGGGTTTGCTTATCTCTATATCCTGATTCGCATGGGCATTAACCCCATTGAAGTGTGGAAAAGAACCAGACGTTGACTCAATTTCAAAATTCTACATTATTCCGATTTCTCTGCGTATTTCAGCAAATTTCACTTTTATGACATCGTAAATAATACGTATTTTCTCATCATGATGAATAAAGGCTGATTTCATAGCATTCAAGGTGATTTTTTCTAAATCATGAAATTCAAGATTGAAATACTGTACAGCAAGCTCCATCTCTTTGGTCAGGCTGGTATTACTCATCAGACGATTATCGGTACTGAGGAATACTCTGAAGTTGTTACGATAAAAAATATTGAAGGGGTGGTCATCAAAATTCCGGGAAGCCCCGGTTCCTACATTCGAGGAGAGACACATCTCCATCGGAATTCGCCGGTCACGAATGAAATGAGCAAGTGAGCCCATTTTCTCAATACGCGTACCATGAATACTCATATCCTCAACCAATCTTGTTCCATGACCAATACGGTGTGAGCCGCATATTTGGATGGCTTGCCAGATAGATTCAACCCCAAAGGCCTCTCCGGCATGGATAGTTATATTAAAATTTCTGTTCCGGATATACTGGAATGCTTCAATATGCTTTTTTGGGGGATGTCCGCTTTCATCACCAGCAAGATCAAATCCCACAACGCCACGGTCACTGAATGCTACGGCAAGTTCAGCAATCTCCAGAGAATTTTTTGGATCCTGATTTCGCATTGCACATAAAATCAAACCGGAAGATGTACCGGTCTCATTTTTCCCTTTTTGTAGCCCACGAAGAACACTAGAGACAACTTCTTCAAGGTTGAGATCTCCGGCAAGGTGCAGTCTGGGGGCAAATCTGATTTCGGTATAGACAACATGTTCGGCTGCAAGATCAACAATTGATTCGTAGGCTGTACGCTCCAGGGCCTCTCTAGTCTGCATAACTCCCACGGTTACCGCAAAGGTCTCTAAATAGAGAGGCAGGCTTTTCTGTTCTGCCCCCCGATGAAACCAGGCTGCAAGATCCACGGGATTATCCGCAGGCAGGTCGATTTGGTACTCTTTTGCCAGATCGATAATTGTTTGCGGTCGTAATCCGCCGTCAAGGTGGTCGTGAAGTTCGACTTTTGGAATTTTCTTAATTATTTCTTTTGTTACCATAAAGTATAATACTCTATCGTAAGCATTGGAGTAAACGAAAATTGAAAA
>CAZMOX010000222.1:0-632 GCA_964567895.1 uncultured Spirochaetales bacterium
GAAATAGTCATCGTTAATGATCCTTCTGCTGAAATTGGTAACTTTTTAGATGTTACTATTACCCATCTTATAGGTAATACATATAGGGGAGAGGTAATATGACTTGGAAACCAATCTTAATTATTTTTATAGCTGCTTTGTTTATTCTTTTTATTGCTTTCAATGTTGAAAATAATACCAGTATTTCTTTTATATTTTTTACAATAACTGCCGTTCCTGTATACCTGATTGTATTTTTCTCCACTCTACTTGGGGCTTTGTGCATGGTTCCTGTATTAATAAAAAAAAGAATGTCCGGTAAAAGTAGCAAACAAGATCATTTAAAAGAGAAAGAGATTGAGGATTCTTTTAAAAAGGCTGTACAGAGTACATCTCAGCCTTCCAATGATACCAGTTATAAAACAAAAAAAAGAAAATCACGGAAAAAGAAAAATGTTATCGAGACTATAGATAATGTTTCTGATATTGATATACTGCAATAGATTAGGCATCTCCTACTACAGATGCTTTGAGGGATCCAGGAGTTTGTACAATAAACTCCCAAGATCAGATGCTTTGAGGGATCTAGGAGTTTATGCAATAAACTCCCAAGATCAGATGCTTTGAGGGATCTAGGAGTTTATGCAATAAAC
>CAZMOX010000222.1:732-3573 GCA_964567895.1 uncultured Spirochaetales bacterium
TCCCAAGATCAGATGCAAAGCATCTGATCCACTTACATTTGGGAGAATAAGTGGAGGTGGCGGGAATCGAACCCGCGTCCTATCGGGCCGAATAATGACATCTACAAGCTTAGTCCTGATTTAAGTTTCAGTATAATAATGATCCAGAACATCCAATAATTATACCTACGCACGGTTTATTTCCCAGTCTATCCCCGTTCTAAAGACTGGTAAGCCCTGGTTTGTTACAGATAACATTGCACTTCAGAGCTGCATTGCAAGTATCCGTTGCTGCAATTATGCAGCTAAAGCAAATGCTTCGTGTTCTTTGTTAGCAATTAAAAATTTGTGTCTGTTTTAGGAGTAAGACAACTCCGCTGCAGCCATAACCCTGACAATCCGACAGTCGAAACCAGGACACCCCCATTTCGCATATCAAATATAATGGAAAAATCTAAAAAAAACAATACAGATTGAGACAATTTCAGAAACAGAAGCTTTTCTGAAATTGTCTTTTTAAGTTTTTTGATCAGAATAATTACTTATATGATAATTGTATCTGATTACATCACAAAACTTACTAATAGGTCGATCTTTCAAAATTGAGAACTTTGAAAGATCCTCGATTAGTAATCTTGCTTCGAATGTCTCTGAGCCTCGCGTTTTTGATCCCGATCTCTGATGGTATTACGTTTGTCATGCAGTTTTTTTCCCCGTCCCAGACCAATCTCAATTTTAATTAAATTATTTTTACTATATATCTTTATAGGTACAAGTGAAAATCCTCTTTCATCAACCTTTCTTCGAAGTTTCTTTATTTCAAGCTTATTTGCAAGAAGTTTTCGTTCCCTTAAAGCTTCATGATTATTGATATTTCCGAAATCATAAGGAGAAATATGAAGACCTATGAGAAACAGCTCATTATTACGCATTCGGACATAAGCATCTCCGTATGAAAATTTCCCGGATCTAAGGGATTTTACTTCGGTTCCAACTAATGAAATACCGCATTCAAGAGTCTCTAAAATCTCATAATTAAAGAATGCTTTTTTATTTTTTAGTAAAATCTTTATATTGCTCAATTCATTAATCCTTTTGGAGAAGAACTGGTCTGAATCCAATAAATTCTGAACAGGAAGAGGGTTCAATACTTCCGATAGTATAGGAAGATATATCTGAAGGACTATTTGCCCATGATCCACCCAGAACAATTCTCTGAGTCCATTCCTCATTCAATTCTGTATCTATAGATCTGTAAAGGGCTGAACCTGTTGGTAGAAATGTATCGGAACTAAACTCCCAGACATTTCCCATGAAATTGACTGGCAGGATTGTAAATACTGGTGCTGAAGAAATCGTTGATGTATAAGTACCGGAGAATGTAGATGCTGCATATTGCCATTGTTCTTTAGAGGGTAGTGTCATATACAAATTTTCATATTCATTGGGAATAGAATCAGATACCCAATTACAATAAGCATCTGCTGCATACCAGGAAATATTCCTGATCGGCATATCATCAGGGATTTGTAAATCAATATCAAGCAAATACTGATCATCAACTAATCCATTCTGGATAAGGGTATGTTTATTGTTTATGGACCAAAAAGAGTTGCTTTCAACAAAACGTGCAAAATCTTTTACTGAAACTTCCCTGACTGCAATAGAAAATTGATTTATTTCAACAACAGAAGGGTATTCTGTTAAGCTTGAACCATTTTGAAATTTCGGGTTTCCGATAAAAACATCATTAGCATGAAGTGTGATAAAAGGAGTATCTAACACACTAAATTTAGATAGATCATTACTTTTTTTCTCTTGTTGTATGTCATTTTGCAGCTGATCAAATATAGCAGCACTGAAGATATCATTCCCTGAAAAATATTCTTGTAATAATTCAACATGCATTTTTTCAGTAAATTCACTTAAATAAGCACTGGAAAGTATCTCACCACCTACCATATAATCAGCCAGCATTTCGTCTGAGCTAATCAAAGCAGAAGTATGTTTATAAAACTCAGTCACTCTTGGAATTTCTGATGCAGATAATTTTGTAAGTGAAAGTTCTGTTGCTAGTTCAGTGAATATTTCAGGATAAAAGTAGTTACTGCTGTAATCTGTTATATAAGACCATTCATAAAGAGTTTTCGCTTTGTTATAGAGATAATTATCTAAAGAATTTAATTTCATACTGCTGGTAATAGATTCTCTGCGTGGGAATATCCATGAGAATATAACTCGTCCACGTATGTTTAGTTCGATATTCTCAGTCTCAAAACCATACTTCTTGAAACTAAAAGTATGAATACCTTTAGGAATAAACTCAGAAAACTCTCCTGAGCCAATATATATATCATCACAATAGGTTGCTGCACCATTCGGAGTAGTGCCGAAACTTATCAATGAACCATTATTAATTATACCTGGGAGAAAAAAAACAAGGAACAAAATGCTAATACCAATAAAAGTATAAAGGATTATTAAATATAGACCTGGTGGTATCCCAAAGATTGATTTTAATTTAATTTCTACTGGTTTTTCAGCTTTTTTTTTTCTCATGTCAGTAGAGTATATATACCTGATAAACTTGTCAATGGAGTGTGAATATGCTACTTTGTTGTTTATGATTCATAACACTGATCGGTATAAGAAAATACAATCCTGGACAGAACACAAACTGACAAAACGCAGAAAAAAACAGATTACTACACGTGAAAAACAGAAGAAAAAAAGCCAATTACGGGAATGGGTAGAGGCTTTACTTTGGGCTGTTATGGTAGTTTTTTTAATTAATCAATATATTTTTCAATTGTATGAAATACCAACACCATCCATGGAAAACACCTTACTGGTAAAAGATCG
>CAZMOX010000223.1:0-3496 GCA_964567895.1 uncultured Spirochaetales bacterium
TATCGAGGTTATTATCGTAACTGATCACCCTATTATTACCCAGAAGGGCGGCACACTACTATCCCCTAATGAGATCTCTTTCAACATCCCCATGCTTGACTTTTTGCTTTTAGCTGAGCCGATCGTTAAGACTGTTACCTGGTAATATAAGAAGGGAGACAGGAAACCGGAGACCGGAAACAGGAAGAAATGGGATTTGATTATGTTTTTTTGAAGATAAAAAGCCGCCAATAGTATGGCGGCTTTTCTGCTTTTGTCTGGTTTAGTAATTGTTCTAGAAAAAAAATGATACGAAAATGCTGTCTATGAAGCTATTTTTACTTCAATCTTTTTAGGCTGTTTTTCCGGAGCTTTAGGTATTACCAGCGTAAGAATTCCATTTTTAAATTCACCCTTGATCTTGTCCTCAGATACTCCCTCAGGAAGGACAAAACTTCTCTGGAATGACGAAGTACGTCGTTCACGAATAAGAAAAGATTCGTTCACTTCTTCAGCTTTCTCAGCCTTTTCAGATTTCTCGACCGTCTCTTCTTTAACATCTTTTGCCTCATTGACAGATGAGATCAGCAGAACATGCTTCTCAACATTCACATCAACATCTTTCTCACCATAGCCGGGTAATTCTGCCTCAAGCACATACTCTTTATCATTTTCACGAATATCCACTTTTGGTGATACAGTGCTGGCTTCTGAAGGAAAATCTGACCAGAAATTGTTAAAAATCCTGTCAAAATTATTAAATGAACTTTGGACACCATAAGGTCTTCTTGTTACTACATATTTCATATTACACCTCCAAGTGTATATAATTTAATTCTTAACTCTCTATAAGCATAAGGTGTGCCAACTTTTAAGGCGATTGTTTGAATTCTGTTAATTCTTTTTATTGTAAGCATTTGTGATCGTTTAATACATTTTTTTCTAAATACTCTTATATTCCTACAACCACCATGTGTGTTATTTTGACCTACTGTGTCGTTTTGTCTTATTTGGTGAGTATTTTTGACACACTCACGTTTTGCATACATACTGATTTGTACTTTTTATGACACAATCCTACATCTCATCCTGAGAATGAAGATTCGTTAAACTGGATCATCGACAGCTTTGCCAAAAAAGAGATATTTACGCTTGACTCTTTACTGGTTTTCCGTTAAGTTTGTCTTCGCATCTGGAGTTCCAGAAGCCAACGTCGCAGGGTAGAGCAGTTGGCAGCTCGTCGGGCTCATAACCCGGAGGTCGCAGGTTCGAGTCCTGTCCCTGCTAAACTATTTAGAAGCTAACTTATTGCATTGCAGTGAGTTAGCTTTTTTATTTGGGGTAAGTGTTCTATGAAAACAAAATACGGTTGGAAGTATCCTAACTATCTACAATATAAACAAATATAAATTCACAAAGGTTTATACTTTATCATAAAAGTTGCTGAGCAGCAGATCTATTTGTCCAAAAAACAGCAAATATCGAGTAAAATGAGGTGTGTTTTCTGCTTCTGTATGCTATAGTGTTAACTATATACGATCTATTCGGTAGTAGTTAACACTTAGTCTTATAGGAGAGAGAACTATGAACACCAGAAACAGTGCGTTGGATCAACTGGCTATCAATACCTTTGCTTTAGAGAAAGTGCTCATCTTGACGGAGGTATGCAAAATACTTCTGTGTTCACCCATAACCGCACATAGAAGGCTCAAGGAATGGGGAGCATATACCAGCTATAATAAAAATGGTCGGTATTATACCATTGGTGCTATTCCGGAATTCAACGAGAATGGTATTTGGCAGTACAAGGATATTTATTTCTCCCGGTACGGTACCTTAAAGAATACGGTTATTGCTCTTACGGTAAAATCAAAAAAAGGACTCAATCATGCTGAACTGCAAGAGATTATCGGGCTGAATCCAAAATGCTTTATGGCACGTTTCAAGGAGCTTTCGGGTATAAAGAGGGAACGATACAAAAACACCATTATCTATTTCTCTGACAATGCCCAAACATACGAAGCACAACAACGAAACAGATTCCCGCCCGAACCTGCAGCTGCAGCGTTACCGCCGGATGCGCAGGCGATCATTATTCTTGTTGAGTTAATTCATAACCCAGGAAAGAGTATCGATGAGCTTGCTGCACAATTGGAGAAAAAAGGTACTCCCATCACCTCTGGAAGTGTTGCCGTCCTTTTCAAGAAGTATCGGATTGATAAAAAAAAACTGAATATGAAGTGGTAACACTGTTGCGGCGTATTATTGATCACCTGCTGCATAGCTCAACTTCAGCAAATATTTTCCCCTCTCCTGCGGTTATCCACTTCAAAAGGAAAGGTAGCAGATGCTCTGCGTGTAATGGAAGCCTGAAAGTACTAAAGACCTATCCGGCTAAACGCGCAGCCACCTTGGCGATAGGGAATTTTATTGGTCACGAAACGGTATATTACTGTCCAGGGTGTGGGCGTGTATTTCATTCAGCAGAACTGCGGGAGTTAATCCCTGAACACTGCAATTTTGGGTATGATATCATTGTTTTTATTGGAAAAAGTCTGTTCCTCCGATGCAGGAATTACCAGGAGATTCGTCTTAAATTGCAGCAGAAAAATGTGCAAATTTCGGAAAGTGAAATTGCATTTCTTGCCAAAAAGTTTGTATTGTACCTGGGGCTGCTGCACCGGTCATCTCAAAGTGAACTTACTAAATATATGTATATGAACGGGGGGTATATCCTTCACCTGGATGGTACCTGTGACGGGGGAAGTCCTCACTTAATAAGCGTGTTGGATGGAATAACCAAGATTGTATTGGATAACCGGAAACTGCTATCTGAGAATGCTGAAGAGCTCATTCCTTTTCTTGCGGGCATTAAAGAGTCCTACGGAGTTCCTTTGGCAGTGGTCAGTGATATGGGAAAAGGGATAGCACTGGCAGTAAAGGAAATTTTCAAGCATGTTCCGACCTTCATTTGTCACTTTCATTTTCTCAAAGCGATAGGGAAGAATCTGTTTGGAGAGGAAAATGATATCATCAGAAAGAAACTGCGGGTCTACAATGTACGGGTTATAGTAAGGAGAACGAAAAACAGATTGGAAAAGATCATCCTGAGCACCACAGATCTTGTACCAGCGATGGTCAGTGGAATTGAACAGGAAAGATTAGCTCCCGGGTGCCCGCTGGGCACCGTCCCTGTAGTGGCAACCTATACCCTGCTCAGTTGGGTGTTAGATGCAAATTCTGAAAGTAATGGTTTTGGATTCCCCTTTGATCAATCATATCTGGTGTTCTATCAAAGATTGCGGGAAGCCTCTCTGCGTTTGCATCAACTCTGTCGCATACAACTCCAAGATGACTGGACTGAGAATACCGTATACCGTAAAATTTCCCATGAATTACTGGGGGTAATAAACGACACGGAGTTACAGGAAGCGGCTTTGCAGATGGAAGAGAAGGCAGCGGTATTCAACCGGCTGAGAAAAGCGATGCGGATAACCCTGCCGGAAACCGGGCGTGG
>CAZMOX010000224.1:0-3474 GCA_964567895.1 uncultured Spirochaetales bacterium
CATATGCTCGTCAATTTCTCGGTAGAGTGGAGAAACCTGATGTTGACTATATCGAAGGATTATCTCCTGCAATTGCCATCGAACAGAAAACGACGCATAAGAATCCAAGATCAACGGTTGGAACAGTTACTGAGATCTATGATTACTATAGATTACTCTGGGCAAGAATTGGGAAACCTCATTGCCCTGTATGTGGTAAAGAAATTCACGAACAATCTATTGATCAAATCATTGAACAGATATATGAACTTCCTGAGGGAACAAGACTCATGCTTATGGCACCTGTGGTTCGGGGAAAAAAGGGAGAACATAAGAAAGTAATTGAGGATGCCAGACAAGCTGGATTTGCTCGTATTCGTATTAATGGTGTGGTAAAAGAGACAGAAGAAGAAATAGAACTTAATAAAAAGAAAAAACATGATATTGAAATTATTGTAGATAGAATAATTCTAAATTTAGAGAATCGAAAACGTTTGGCAGATTCAATGGAAACAGCATTATCAATAACAGATGGTCTGGTCTCTATTCTTGATTTGTCAAATCAATCTGTTACGTTATTTTCTGAAAAAAATTCATGTACAGATTGTGGTATAAATATCCCTGAACTTCAGCCGCGTTTATTTTCATTTAACAATCCATATGGAGCATGTCCTGACTGCCATGGGCTAGGTATTAAAACTGAATTTGACCCTAAGAGAATTATTCCTGACATGTCAAAATCTTTTAATGAAGGTGCAATTTCAACAGCAAATCCGGAAGCTGCCTGGAATCGAAGTCAATTTACATCATTATCTGAACACTTTAATTTTTCTTTAGATACCCCTTTTAATGAACTTTCTGAAGAGTTGGTTCATAAAATTCTCTATGGAACTGATGAAAAGATTCATATGGTTTATACGAACGAAAAAAATAATGGAACCTATAAATTTGATAAAAAATTCTCTGGAATAATTAATGACTTAAAAAGAAGATTTTATGAGACAAATTCCCATGGAATTCGGAAATGGCTTGAATCCTTTATGGCTAGTAAACATTGCGATACCTGCGGTGGTTCACGTCTGAGAAAAGAGAGTACTTCAGTTCTCGTTAACAATCTGAATATCGTGAAATCTTCAAAAATGTCTATTAAGCAGGCTATGCATTTCTTTCAAACACTTAATCTGAATGAGACAGATACAAAAATAAGCCGGCAGATCCTAAAAGAGATAGTTTCAAGACTCTCTTTTCTTATAAACGTAGGCTTGGATTATCTCACACTTGAAAGAGCCGCAGGTACCCTCTCTGGTGGTGAAGCTCAGCGAATCCGCCTTGCTACGCAAATAGGATCTTCTCTTACTGGTGTATTGTATGTGCTTGATGAACCCTCTATAGGTCTGCATCAAAGAGATAATAACAGATTAATACAAACCTTAAAAGATCTTCGGGATCTGGGGAATACTCTTATAGTCGTTGAGCACGATGAAGCAATGCTGAGAGATGCTGATTTTCTTATTGACCTTGGTCCAGGAGCAGGTATTCATGGAGGTTATGTAACAGCTGCCGGCACTCCTGATATGGTACAGAAAAATCCGAATAGTATAACAGGAAAATACCTTTCCGGGGCATTGAAAATTGATATACCAGAAGAGAGACGTAAAGGGAATGGTAATTTTATTAAAATCACCGAAGCAAGAAGGAATAATTTAAAGAATATTTCCCTGGAATTTCCACTAGGTACTATGACGGTTATTACCGGTGTTTCAGGTTCCGGAAAATCAACAATACTTAATGAGATCCTATACCCAACTTTAAAAGCAAAGATACTTGGCGGGACACGGGAAATTCCGAATGAAGCATTTGATGAAATTTTTGGATTTGAAAATATTGATAAAGTAATAAATATTGATCAAAGTGCTATAGGCCGAACCCCAAGATCCAATCCGGCAACCTATGTTGGTATGTTTACTCCTATTCGTGAATTGTATGCAAATATTCCTGAGTCAAAAGCGAGAGGATATAAAGCAGGACGCTTCTCCTTTAATGTTAAAGGCGGTCGATGTGAACATTGTCATGGTGACGGGACATTGAAAATCGAGATGCATTTTTTACCTGATGTATATGTTACCTGTGACGTCTGCGGTGGAAAACGGTTTAATAATGAGACCCTCAATGTTCGGTATAAGGGTAAAAATATTCATGATGTCTTACATATGAGTGTAGAGGAGGCTGCGGAATTCTTTTCTGCGGTTCCTTCTATAAAGAGAAAACTCGACACACTGGTATCAGTTGGTTTAGAATATATAAAACTTGGTCAATCAGCACTAACATTATCTGGTGGAGAGGCACAAAGGGTAAAATTAAGTCTTGAGCTTTCAAAACGAAGTACGGGTAAAACCCTCTATATTCTAGATGAGCCCACAACAGGTTTGCATTTTGCTGATGTTAAAAAATTGATTGAAGTGCTCCAAAAACTGATAAAAGCAGGAAATACTGTTCTGATGATAGAACATAATCTGGATGTTATTAAAACGGCTGATTATATCATTGATTTAGGTCCGGAAGGGGGTGATAAAGGAGGAGAAGTCATTGTTTCAGGAACACCGGAACAGGTGGCTGTTTGTTCCAGGTCTTATACCGGGCAATTCCTTAAAAATATCCTGAATAATTAATATGAGAAACTTTTTAATTGTAATTCTTTTTTTAATACTCATTTTCGGATCATTGGCTGCTGAAGATCTTTCAGAATCATCACAAAAAGGCGAATTTAGTCCACTTGAATTGCGAGGATATGAACTAGATATAGAAACCGCAACAGAAAGCAGCTTGTTGGCATGGGTACAACGATTAGGCCTACCTGAATCTGGATCGTCAAAACAACTGCAAAAAATGCTCTATGCATTTTACAGTATTGAAGAACCTGAAGTTACAAATGAAATTATTCAAACTGATTCGGTCACGATTGTCTCAGCTGATAATTTGTCTCTTATCAATACGTATGGAACCATTTTAGTGTTGTCAGGAGATGTAATTATTGAAATAGAAGAGATACAAAATGAAAGTGTCTACACTATTTATGCTCAGAAAATAGTACTGAATAACAGTATTAATATTATAACCGCTTCTGGTTCAGTTAATTTTATAAGAATAAATAGAGAATCCGGTGAAGAATTAGATAGCTTTAACTGCAGTAAGTTTTCATTATCTGTTGATAGCTGGGATGGTATTATAAGTAATCTGGAAATTGTAAACAGCAGAGAAAATAGTAGCGGCGAAAATATTATGTTTTCTTTAACCGGTGATTCAGTCTATAAGAGTAGTGAAGGAATTTTAATATTAGATAATGGGATAATAAGCTCTGATTATGAAGATCCACATTTCAGTATCCATGCAGGATCTATCAGCATCCTTAAGGAAGGAGATTGGTTTGCAGACCAGGCATTCCTCTATTTGGGTAGGGTTCCTGTTTTTTATCTTCCTTTTTTCTTTTATCCTGGA
>CAZMOX010000225.1:0-3449 GCA_964567895.1 uncultured Spirochaetales bacterium
AAGAAACTATTGGGAGATTAACAATTTTAGCTAGGAAAATTAAAGGGATAAGAACAGAGAACTTAAGTGCAATTGAAGCTTTTTCAGAAGATGCTGATAATAATCTTGATTCAAAACATAATAGATAATCCTGAAAACTATTTTGATGATCACGAAGCTGAATTTATTGAGTTCATTAATTGGGGAGAAAGTGAAATTGAGATTTATAAAAAAAATATGGTAGAATCAAAGATGAGTATTTACGAGATTCAGAACAAAGCGAAAATATAAATAATTTTGCATAATTATAAGCGGACTACTATTCATTGGAGTTCTTCTGGTGACTAAGCACTAAAAATAGTAGTATCTTGAGTCATACCGATATATACATATTAAGATCAACTGGTATAGCGTTTTTCTTGATGTATATATTATCATTTGAAAAATACAATTATTAAATCAAAGCTTTACAACAAGTAGAAAAAAAATAATGTAATGGGATTTTACATCTGTAGATATTGTAAATAGTTCATTGCGTGATACAATTCTTTTAAGATGATCCTTTGCTATATATACTGGAAAAACAGAGCAAAATATTCAAAAATTCTGAAATTTCCGAAACAAGATCAATGAAAAAATTATACTTGTAAGAAAACTAATCTGTATTACGAATTATTCGGCAAGGATTTAACATAACAGAGTGTAGGTTTGGGTTATATGCAAACCCCCACCATTAAATAAAAAATCATTGCCCCGTTCTAACAAAAGTGGCAAAGAAATTATGTTATATTTTTATTTAAAATGTGATAGACGAAAGATTTAAGAAAGGAGTTAATAATATGCATAAAGTTTTTTATTTCTTATCATCATCAACTGGATCAGAAATATAAAGAAGAAATATTAATAATGAATGAAAGAACTCCAGTATTCATAGATTGGTCAGTTGATACTGGTGATATTGATGATAACCTTCCCGATGAGACTATCCAGACTAAAATTAGAGATGAATATTTACATCAATCTAGCGTCACATTTTTGTTAGTAGGTATTGAAACGAAAAAACGGAAGCATATTGATTGGGAAATTATGTCTACTCCTTTTAGTATGATTTTATTTTTGTCCAAAATAAAATCACTACCCTTAACTTTTAAAAAATCAGAATTTATAGCCATGCTATTTATGTTTTACTTTCTTTTTGTGCCTTAATTACTATAAAACTACCTTTACCATACCCATTTTCAGACTGTTGGATTTCTTTTATCTGTTGCAATTTGCCAAAAACTGTCTGATATGTTTTTTTTATGGTGAAATCATACTCCCATAATAATTTATAAATATTTTCTGTGCTATAAAAATTGGCATCTTTATAAAAAAGGCTTTTTTCTTTGTTCTTTAAATACTCCAATCCGACAGGGCTTTCCTTGTCAACAAAACCTATTATCAACTCTCCGTGCGGCTTTAAAATACGATGAATTTCATGTATTGATTGTTGTGGGTTATCAACAAAGCAAATACTGGTTACCATCAGGGCATTATCAAAACTTTTATCTTCGTAGGGCAGGTTTTCGGCAATGCCGTCTATGGCATTAATACCTCGTTCAATAGCTTTAGCCCGCATAGTTGCAGAAGGGTCGCATCCTTCTGTAATGTCAAGTGCAGAAGCAAAAAGGCCGCTGCCCACACCAATTTCAACACCTTTTCCGCTTGTTCGTAATGCCTTGCGTATTGCTTCTAATTCTGACAAATAGACAAAATAGTTGTCATCAAACCATTGTTCGTATTCTGAGTGGTAATTATCGAAAGGAGCAGTTTTAGCCATAGCACAATGATAGGGAAAGTTATATTCTCTGTCAATCAAATCCTCCGCAAAATGATCTTTTATCAGATTGAACTGCTGCCTATTCCTGTTTTTTTCATCAAAATTCAGTATTTCTCGTGAGTTTTTATCTTTTTTGCCAAATTGCATTCCCTAAAACAGCTTTTTCCTGTACTGGGAATTTCTTTCGTGGTGTGGAGCCGAAAAGGACACTGAACTTAACAGGAAAAAAACACCGTTTTGCGGATCAGGAGGCGGTGTAAGATTACTCTATCATCCTCAACTCTCTAAAGAATTAATTTGTCTGTTGTTTTATTGCAAAAATATTCTACTTTCCCCTTAGAAATTTTAAATATTTTTTATAACCTTTGATTCACGTAAAATCCTTATAATTCAAGAGGAATTGTATCTACACAACCATTGCATTCTCTATTCTTGTGATCAATTTCCTTATAAAATTTTTTATAATTTACCTCTTCGAATCTGTCCTGGTTTTTCAAAGAAAAATGAATATTATGTTCTTCATCCTGTCCGTATGTCTTAATAGCTAAACATATTCCAGTAATATCCTTTGGCAAAGATATGCTCTCTATCAATTTTCTTTTATTATACTTTCTCGAATCAAAATAACAAACTACTAAGGAAGCATTCCTGGAGTCATCAGTGTAATCTGTTGATTTTGAATAGTTGAATCTGTATATGTCCAATTCCGGTAACCTTTTTTTGAAATACCGCTGAAATAGATCTAATTCCGACAGCCAGTTATATAGATTTCCATCTTTGACTTTCGATTTCTTCATAAAATTGTACACAGCGAAATTCATTATCAACCACAATCCGGTTCTTCTAATTCCGGCATCGAAACCAAACTTACGAAATATCTTAAAAACAGAAGGGAGTGAATAAAAACTCTTTAAAGCAATAAAAAATTCCTTCTGAAGTTCCCATGAGGTTAAATTCCTGGGTTCAAAAACTACATTCGTCATATCAAAATATTTCCAGTCCCTTGTGATTATCCTTCTCTCTTTCTCAAATTGCTCATAAATCGGCGTGCCTGGATAAGGTGTTAGTATGGCCGGTTGAAGCTGATATGCATTTATTTTCTTACAAAAATTTACAGCCTTTCTAATTTCCTCTTTGCCGTCATTGTCCAGGCCTAGTACGAGACTGGCAATAAGCTTAATATTATATTTGGCAAGCAAATCCCCGGCTCTTTTTATATCATCAATATTCTGTTTCTTGTTAATTAGATCAAGTGAATCCTGATTCAAAGATTCAATACCTATGAGCACTCTTTTCAAATTCGCTTGTCTTAGCAGATCCAAGAGCTCTTCATCATACGCTATATCAGTTCTCCCAAAGAAGAAGCTCTCTTTAAAAATGAGGTTGTAAGAAATCATTTTTCTCAATATTTCTTTCGTTCTTTTTTTATTAGCAGTAAAATTATCGTCCTGAAAATTTACATACTTAAAACCCATTTCCTTATATAACGTTAATTCCTCTATAACGCTGTCAGGACTTCTCTGCCTGTACGGGGAAAACATCCTTGAAGTGGAACAAAAAGAACAGGAATAGGGACATCCCCTGGATGTCATGATATTCGCTGCCCGGCATGGATTTTTCAACAGCGAATAATCAGGAAATGGTATGGTGT
>CAZMOX010000226.1:0-3427 GCA_964567895.1 uncultured Spirochaetales bacterium
TCAATCGCTTTTTTAAATCCCTTTATCAACACTAAAGCTTCTTCTAGCTCTTTCTTGTAAAGAGGTGATTCTTTGTCAGCATGAGAAAATGGATTTAGTATTGCATCCCTAAAATGGATTATTTTACTGACTATATTATTCATATCACTTTTAAACCGATCTGAATAATACTGGGATGAGTTTATTTTTCCTTTTATATCATTAAATAAATCCTGCAATGATAATGGCTTCCCATTTCTTTTTGTTGATTTCCCTGTGAACTCTATTGCAATTTCTTCTACTGCTTTTCGCAAGAAATTTGCACTAGAATCAAAATTCTTAGCATTCAGTGCTTTTTCTGCTTTCTCCAGAAAATCCAGAGAGGGTACAAGATAGGGAAAGGAGCAATTTCTTTCAGGATCTTCCTTCTCATACATTTCATAGAATACCCAGTCTTCTTTTTTCAACTGGCTTTTAAAGAGATTAAAAAAACCTCGTTCGTGGGTAAGAATAATTTTCTGATAGTTTTCAAAATGATCCTTTGTAATTATATCCAAAATAGCAGCACGATGGCTCATATCCAGACTGACCAGAAGATCGTCCAGAACCAGTATCTTACACTCCATATCATAAACAGTATATTTTCTAACAATAGCGGCAAAGAAAACACTAAGCCCTAAGGCTGTTAGCTTTGCCTCATTCAGGAAAGTTTGATACTCGGAAACCTGTTGCCCTCTATAATTCAAATCAAGGGTGATAGACCGTTCATATGAATCTGTATGGAACCCACCAATTTGTATATTCTCATTAAATTCTTCCAGGAATTGATTGGCAAGATCTTTTAGTCCTTTCACAAGTTTTGTCAATTCGTCAAAATAATCTTTATCTGAGAGATCACCTAAACGTTTCATACCGGAACCAGAATCAACGGGATAGTCTTTCAGAATTACTCTAAAAAAATCAAAGAGATTTCTGGTTCCTTTTTGTTCAATCTCTCTGAAATAGATTTGGAGAATATCTTTGTAAGTAATAAATGGATTGATAAAGGCTATATTCTGAAGAATCTTATGCTGCCCAATATCACGAGCCTCTGTAGTTTCATCTATAAGGTATGATTCCTGGCCGCTTAACTGTATTTCAACCAAAAAATCATCATTTTCTCCTGAAAAAATATTTGAATAATCACCTACGGGAATTTTCCCATCGATTATACTTGTCTGGGCAACAAATCTGATAGCATCAGAAAGCGATGTCTTACCGCTCCCATTTTCCCCATAAAGAAGCATATTCTTTCCTGAAATATCGAATTCCCACTCTTTTCCAAAAAACTTAAACCAGGCAAGGCGAATCTTTTCAATTCTTATTAATTCCGGTTGCTCGATCAGATCTTCTTCGGATAAAAATACCTCTAATCCCGGATTGGATTTGAAGATATCAGCCTTAATTCCTTCATAGAAATCATCAGATCTTAAGCGGTTGATGGTTCGCATATAAGGATTAATACTATTACCCACCTTAACAGGATTGAAGTTTCCAAACCACTTAACACGAATAGTTTCAAAGTCATTTTCATTTTTTTCGCAGAGGCCAATATTGAAAATTTCCTGGTTGGGGCGGGCTAAAATAAGAATATCTCCTGACTTGATCATATTTACTGTAAGAGAATATCGATCCTCACCATAACCATTAATCCATACACCCCTTTCTACAAAATCAGTACTTTGATCTTCACCAGCCCATAATGCTCTAACAACGTAATATCTCATATCATTAACTCTCCCATGTTCTTCATTATTTGACTCAACAACCATCCGGCATTGTGGGGCTGGAATCACCTTTAAATAAACCTGTATCTGCTCTCGGAAATAGTGATTGTAAAATAATATCTCTTTATATCTTTATTTTATCTTTGCTTCATAACAAGAGAAAAAACTAATTATTTCTTCAATTAATCATATTTATGAAAAAATGGAAAAGTTCTATATTCGTATTATTAGTTTTTCCACTATTAGAAACAAATTTAGAAATCCTGGAATCAGCAAATTGACATGTGTTAACTAACTTATCATCTGATGTCCAAATCAATGCTGATTTAATATTGCCACAAATTAATTGCCTAATCCATTCATTAATTTTTCCAAACCAATATACAGAATCCTCTCTTTGTATATAAGCGACCATTGCACTATGCTTCAGGTCAACACCATGAACATTATGTTTAAATCTTTCTATTCCTCCAGATATTTTTTTAGGATCACCACCGATAACATATTCTTTCTCCCTATGTTTTGTCGGTGTTGGTAGTCTCTTTGCCTCAATAGTGAACAATGGTTTGCTTTCAGAATAATGATAAAAAACGCCTATATCTACATTTCTATTTTGTCCCTTAAGCTGTTTCTGATTAACCTCATTAACAAAAATCAATGGTAATTCCTTAGAATTGTAAATCAAAATTTTCACAAGATATTCATTCAGTACATCTTCTGAAGTAGTAATCTCTCCTAAATATTGATTATGGAAAATAAGAAGTGAAGCTTCTAAAATATTAATCAGCCTCTTTGTAGATTCTCCCTTTTTAATTGAGGGATTAGGTATATTAGTTCCCGAATATATATTATCTTTCAGCATATCAATACCCGGCTTTGTAAAGGTCTACTATTGTTTCATCAGCATCTCTTAGAGCAATGGATTTAAGCCAGTATCTCAAATCTTTGGGTTTTAACAAATAAATTGAATCGCCATCGTAAATCTTAACGACTCTATTTATACGATAACTTTTCCCAATTTTGTTATAAACAAGTTTAGCAAGATGTTCTTCAAAATGGTCAGAAGGAGTTAATATAGAGGGTTTACTTTGTCCTGTTCCATATTGAAAAACTGTACAAATACAGGATTCAGTTCTATAAACATTTTCAAAATTATATTGATCAGTTTCTGTTTTATATAATGAATTCAATACTTTGCAGAACACTCTTCCGAAATCAACTAACTCTTCATCCGAAACATGATGTAAAGATTTTACATTTGTATCCTTTCCCAAAAAATCAAGGTTAAAGTTCAACGTATCTTTAACAAGAATATCTTCAAACTCTGTTAATTCAATAT
Source organism: uncultured Spirochaetales bacterium (assembly GCA_964567895.1). Taxonomy (GTDB): domain Bacteria; phylum Spirochaetota; class Spirochaetia; order JABMQR01; family JABMQR01; genus JABMQR01. Next base: position 3,085 of record CAZMOX010000226.1, read on the forward strand.
CTTTTTCATTCTCCGGGAATGGGATGGAAAGAATATCTTTTTGTAAGGTGGTTTTAATTGATCTACTAATCCCACTCCTAGAACTAGTTGTTAAAATATAGAATCTGAATAATGAATTATTCTTAATTCTTGAAAAAATACTTCTTAATTCTTCATGGCTATCTATAGGAGAATGAATTCCTATGACTTCATTTTTAAAAACAATGTCGTAGTCTAAAAAAATGCAAGGGATTGAGTTGATCCCTATATTCTTTTTAATAACTAAATGATTTTTCTTAAAAATATTTCTCTTAGTATTTCTAGTCCTTAAAAAATATTTTCTATCACATATATACGTTCGATG
>CAZMOX010000227.1:0-3380 GCA_964567895.1 uncultured Spirochaetales bacterium
GGCATATTTTGTTCCATTTCTTATCGTCTCGGGGAAATCCCTGGAGTTACCAAACTCATCTTTATTAAAAAAATCTGGTGTAAAAACTCTAGTTTCATTTCCTGATTCGTCGATATCAACTCTTTCCTCGAGATATTTAACCAAAATGCTTAAAACCAGCAGCTTGCTGGCAACTGCTTTCTCCACTTTGATTGACTCGAGAAAGTAATCTCTGGCATTTTTGAGTTCAGAAATAAGTTTCTCATAAGCTGTTTCACTATACCCAAAATCTTCTTTTGAATTTTCCCAGAAAGAACCATTATCAAATTTCTTACCTGAATACTTCTTAAATTGATTTACTGCATAACTCATAATCTTTAAAGTATCGATGGGTTCTACAGTTGGATTTCTTTCCTGATCCAGTCTTACTGGCTTAGAGGCGTTATAAAATTTTATAACTGTTTTCGTTATGACTAAATATAATCGGACTTCTGAACTGCTCCATACATTTTTATGGATCTCTTCAATTTCTCTTTCTTTTCTTGAAAAATCAAAAATATATAATTGAGGTTTATCTGCTCTGGTTTTTTCAGAAAAGATTCTAAAATAAACAGCATCAGCTCCTACCTTCTTTGCTTTTTCGAGTGATAAACGCTGATAATAATCAAGATCCGGATTATTAAGTTCTGAAATATGAATTAATCCATTGGAATTATTATCAGAATTTAACATCTCAAGCTGTGTTAATCCAATAGTATATTCTTTGGTAATTGAATTCATTTGAGCATCCTATTTAATAATCAGATCTAAAATTGATTCATCTTCAAAAGTAATAAAAAATCATGATAAACAACAAGAAGATATATATATAAATCCAATTATCTCTGATTCTACTTCATTGTACGTTATAATGCGTTAAATTTATACATAATTATTAACCCTTTCCATAGAAAGCACTTTTTTTGAGGCGAATCATTAACTTCTAAGCACAAGGACGTATCCTATTCTTCCACCCGGCCATTCAGAACACAAATGGCTCATATCCAACTGCCTATATTAAGGCCCGTTAGTTTAAAGAATCATTAAGATTTCCAGACTCTTCTTGACATTTTTGATATATTAACAGCACTAATTATATCTGCAAATACTTCATCACTCACTCCCAAACACCGGCTTCAAAACCTCAATCAACTTATACCGCATTCTCGATGATTCAATAAGGGGTTCAGTAGCCAGACTTTTATAAGTCTGGCTAATATGTTCTATTTTCTCATCCCCATCAGGAAAGGCACTCAAAGAAGGTAAAAAAGCCAATAAGTCATTGTTTATAAAACACTCTGCCTTCTGCAGCTCCTTCTTAAAAAGAACACCGGCAGCCAGAAGATCCATAACCTCCTCAAAATAGGTGGCAACTTCTCTGCTTCCAGTAGGATCCAGAACCTGATGTTTATGGGCAAACTGGATGTAGTCCAGAAGTTCATTAAAAGGTTCCTGATCTTCTTCTGATATTTGAGGAATAGGTAATAGCTCCATATATATTTTACTGGGTTCATAGGTTTTCCCTTGCAGGTGAGGACATTCATTGGATAACCAGAAAAACATAAATTTTGAATTTAACATACCAGTTAAATATTTAAGATATTTTCCAGTAATAATGAAACATTTTTGATTTGTATAATAACCGGAAGAATCAAACATAAAAGGCAGGTTGTTTGTCATATTCGGATAAACAATTTTTTCTTTAGAGAATTCCTGATGATATCCTATCTGATCTTGTGTTTCAAACCACTTATTACCTGTTTTTTTTCTACTTTTTTCAAGAGTCCCATCATTATCTCTATATGTTTTACCAGTTTGCTCTAGTCTTTTTCCATATGATTCCAAATGTCTCTCAACTGCTGGATACTTATTGATATTTAGGTAAAGTACTGGAAATGTTGCAATCAACCACAATTCCTGCCAATCTGCTCGATAGCGTTTAACATCCCGCCCTCTAAGCACTGGTTTAATAATCTCTTCACTCTTCGGATCTTCCGCTATCAACCGGTTCCTTGTTTCGGTATCAATAATAAAAGCCTCATTAAACCCTGTTTTAATTCCATAGTTAATAGAAACGTCCCAATCCTTCAAAGGTGTCCCCATTTCTTCAATCCGTTTCTTGATAAGGGCATCGTTTTTATTATTAATCAAAAACCGGGAAGAAGAAAAATCGGAAATACCGTCCTCCACTTTATCCAAAAGATCGTAAACCGTACCATCAAGATCAACCCGACCTGAAAGATCAACAAAAGTTTGCAGTGTGGAAGATCTTTTTTTCTTGTAAAGCAGAATATTGGTATAGGTAGTAGCATTTTCAAAGAGAGGAGCATCTCCCAAATCTATAAGAGTTTTTACCTTACCCTGTTTTAGAAAAAAGATGCGCAACTTCTCCCCATACTTAGCCTTCATCCACTTATTACTGGTTATATAACAGAGGTTGCCTTTTTCATTAATAAGATTAATTCCTCTCTCATAAAAGAGGCAGTAAATATCCCCTGAACGAACAAAGGTTTCAAAATCCTTATCAGAATAGAGATCAGCCAGCTTTCCACTATCTTTTTGAAGCTGAACATAGGGCGGATTCCCAATAATGATATCAAAACCTTCTTCCAGTCCAAACATCCACTCCAGATCAAAGAATGGGGCTGTCCCATTGGAATCATAGGGTTTCCACTGTGTCAGAAGCCTGGATGTCTCCATACCATCAAGTTTATTTTCCAGATTTACTTTTAAGCGTTTAAGTTTTATTATATCATTTCTTTTAAGAGGCTCATGTACCTGCCAATTCTCCAGATCTTTTATTTGCTGGTCAATACCAATATTTTTCTGTTCTACTGTCATCTGGATCAGTTCTGCCATTCTATCCCGGATTTCTTTATCCTTCTTCTGCAGGTCCAGCTTCTGCTTACGGTTTTGAGGAGCAAAATGGCTGTGCCTAATAATCTTCAACTCCTCTTCCATTGCAAAAAGACCTTTCTCCTGAATTAAGAGATCAGATACTCGCCTATCCAGCTGCACAAGGGAGTTTGCGCAGACAAACTTTGTTTCCAGGTTAGGCAGGGTCCTGATACCAAAGTTATCAAGGTCATTTCGCTTCTTCTGTTCAATGACCAGAGAGATAAAAAAACGGAGCTTACAGATCTGAATGGCAATAGGCTGAATATCGGAGCCATATATACTGTTTTCAATAAGGTATAGCTTTCTTGCATAGTCAGGAAAGTTCGTACTTTCATCGAAGGATTCTCTGATCTGATCCAGTTTCTTATCCCTTACTTTACTATCTCCATTCTGGTAGGCCTTTTGAGTCTCTTTAGTTACCCGCTCAATCTGCTGTTGCTTCCAATTCTTGTTATCAGGATCCA
>CAZMOX010000228.1:0-3347 GCA_964567895.1 uncultured Spirochaetales bacterium
AATGGAGATCACCTATCAACTCTTTTGTCAATTCTTTTTTCATGCGATTGTCGTGCGCAATAGTTATTTCCATAGATTATTTTACATATTTCGAATATACTTATTGTTATACCAGATTCAGGAGACAAATAATGCCATATTCACTTTTTCATGATCGTTTTCCTGATGTAGCTGAGCGCGAAACCCGAACAGTCACTGTGATTGATTCTTCCGCTTATAACTTGCCATCAACACAATATGCTTTTCTTGAGATGTTCTGCGATGAGCCAGGCTGCGACTGTCGCAGGGTTTTCCTCTCTGTTGTGTCACTTCTTAAAAAAGATATCCTTGCAGTTATTGCGTGGGGGTGGGAAGAACGAGAATTCTACATAAAGTGGATGGGAGATGATAATTTGCACACCATCAACGAACTCATCGGTCCAACGTTAAACTCTGCAAGTCCGCAATCGAATCTTGCCCCTGCCCTTCTGGATTTATTCCGAAAATTGCTGATCCAAGACACTATTTTTGTAGAGAGAGTTAAACGGCACTATGCAATGTTTCGCCGCGAGATTGACAACAAAACCAGTTGAGTAGTTCATGGAAAAAAGAGGTAACAAGTGAACTTGTAGGGTGTATTACACTCATACCCGCAATAATTCGTCCATTTCAACAATACTGTGTATTATGGTTAAGCTTTCTTCAATCACTCCCCCGATTACGTCATAATAATCATCCATACCCTTATGCAATTCCACCATCTCGTGTAATACGCAAAGGATAAGGTTTAATGCATGGACGGCTTTATTCTGTTCACCTGCCTGTCGAGCATTTTCCAAAACCAATTCAGCACCCCTGATTGCTTCATCAGTATGCCCATAAGCTATAAACCCATAATCGTCGGAATTATTATTTACAAAGGTACGAATAAGCGTAAGAGCCCTGATTATTTCATCTTCCTCATTTCCATCACCAATGCTTAATTCCATAAACTGTTTGACTTCCTCAAATTCTGATGCAATAGCAAGTATCAACTCAACAAGCTCATCCTTGGTTCTCCCGAAAAGTATTTTCTTAATATCAAAAGTTTTTCTCTTCTTTGGAGCATGTGATTTATGTGATGATTTAGGTTTCGTATTTTTTTTAGGTTGATGATTTATTTTATCGGATATAAATTCTTCCATATCACGCAAAAGAAAAAATACAGCTGTTTGATGCTTGCAATACTCTCCCATGGTATAGGGACAGTCGCAATTGGCATATAGTATGTTCGCCTCATCATCAATTTCAACTTCCATAAAATAGGTTTCAGTACCTTCGACATCTGCCTCAAATACATTCTCCTCAATTTCTTCAATTGCTGTTATATAGTCATTAATATAATAGCTGCGCTATACAGAACACTTCTTGTAAAACAGTTACTTATTCCCATCTCTCGTTATTAATCCTGCAGAGGAAATCTATATGCGAGATAGAGTGGATAATTGTGCATGTATGATGAAACATGTATCTCAAAATTTCGCCCACTGATTCTGGTTCTATAGGGTGAATCATATTTTTGTGAAAACACAGTAAGACTTTTCAGTTTTCCGGAAAGTCCTGCTTTTACTTCTATAGGATATACTACATCATCAATTTCCTTGAGAAATTCTATCTCTGATGTATTATTGGCCCATGAAAATAATGATCTTGAATCAGCATACATAAATTCCTGTGCAACAAAATTTTCACAAAAAGCCCCTTTGAAAGTGGCAAACAAATCATTTTGCATGATTATTGCTTTGTGTGAGAGTCCACCTAGTGCACCAAGAAGGCCACTATCGAAAAAATAGAGTTTAAACCTGTTTTCTTTAGTAAATCCTGAAAATGGGAGTTCTCCAGAATTAGTTACTTTCACTTTGTAGATTAAACCGGCACCTGCAAGCCAATCGATAGAAGAGCCAAGTTTGGAAAATCGTCCACCCGGGATTACTTGTGAAGATATGTATTTCTTATTCTCTTTAGCTAACTGAGCTGGTATAGATTCAAAAACTGCAACAATTTCGTTTGCCCGTACTTTCCCCGAATATTTTGAAAAATCACCCATATAGGCTGTTATAAGTTCATTTTGTTTACTACGAACTTGTTTGAAGGCATTATTTCGATTCTCACGCATATCTTTGTACAATGATACAACTTCAGGCATTCCGCCTACCACCATATACTCTTTTACCATTTCCATTAGGTGTTTATGAACGACAGAAGGTATGGTATCAGATGATGTCAATTCAGAGATTCTCTGGAGAGAACGTTCCTCCCCAAGCGCTTTAAGAAATTCTTCGAAGGAGATGGGATAAAGATTCAGAAAGGAGACTTTCCCTACGGGAAAAGCAGATGCAGAATGAACTACTCCCAATAATGACCCTGCACACACTAATGCTAACTCTGGCAATTCTTCACAGAAATACTTCAAACTGGTAAGAGCCCTTGGGCAGTCCTGTATCTCATCAAAAAATAGAATATCTTTATCTATATCTATGGAAGCATCAAGAACAAATTCAATAAGTTCCAGAAGTCTTGCTGGAGCAAGATTACCCGTAAAAATCTCATGCAGTTCTCTGTTTTTTTGAAAATTTACGTAATGAAGATGTTCAAATTCATTATTCCCGAATTCAGTTAAGAGGTACGTTTTCCCTGTTTGTCTGGCACCTTTAAGAATAAGAGGTTTTCTTTTTTCTGAGTTTTTCCATTCAATAAGTTTGTTATACAGGGTTCTTTTCATCCCTATCACTGTAGAGTATTTTGCACAGTAAGTCAAATATTCCTAGTAATATTTGCTAATTTCTTCAAATAGTGAGAATTCCAGATTGTTTGCTAATTGTTACGGCCAAATTCATCTGGAACAGTATCTTTTATTTCTGCTCAGGCAAAAGCATCTGCATTCCCATGTTCGGTATTTCGGGGCCTCCTGTACTCAGGAGCCCAACTCACTTCAGCTACTGCTTTCGGCCCACTTGCTCGTTTGTCTACGCTTAAAGTCGGCAGTTACCCACCTCCCTCCAAGACTAAACAACCGGGGAACGGCTAAAGCCTTATCCTTCGCGGCTGGTTAACCTTTACCAGGCGGACGGCTTCGCTCATACCAGCGGACGGCTTCTCGCTTCTTTGAGCTTTTCCAGATTTCCTTTCAACACTCTCTCATATTCAGTCCATGACACTCCGTCTACACCTGCCGCCGAGCCTCTCTTCAAAGAATAGAAACTCTTTTTCAGCAGATCTACCGTAATGTGATGCAGTAACGAGCTAAATTCCACCTCCTTATCTTTCTTCGCAACTTCTCGCACACTCATCAATCGTGACGTAATGGTTTTCCAGCCCTGTGTCTGGCC
>CAZMOX010000229.1:0-3301 GCA_964567895.1 uncultured Spirochaetales bacterium
GGTTATATTTTGCCAGTCTGTCTGATCGGCTCATTGAACCTGTTTTAATCTGCCCTGTTTCAAGTGCAACCACAAGATCGGCAATGAAGTTGTCTTCAGTCTCACCGGATCGGTGGGATACGACTGCAGTATATCCGGCACGTTTAGCCATATCCACAGCCTCAAAAGTCTCGGTGAGTGTACCAATCTGGTTTACTTTAATTAGGATTGAGTTTGCTATTCCCTGTTCAATACCCCGAGTAAGTCTTTTGGTGTTTGTTACAAATAAGTCATCACCAACAAGCTGAACTTTGTTACCGATTTTCTCTGTCAGCATTTTCCAGCCGTCCCAGTCATCTTCATCCATTCCATCTTCAAGTGATATAATAGGATATTTTTCTACCCATTCTGCCCAGTAGTCTACCATCTCTTCACTAGTAAGAGTTGCGCCTGATGACCATTTCAGCTCATATTTCTTTGTCTCTTTGTTGTAAAGTTCTGACATTGCAGGATCAAGAGCAATCATCATATCTGTTCCTACTGTGTAACCGGCTTTTTCAATTGCTTCGATAATAACTTCACATGCCTCTTCGTTTGATTTAAGGTTTGGTGCGAAACCACCTTCATCTCCAACTGCAGTACTGTAGCCTTTTGCTTTCAGGATGCTTTTGAGGTTGTGAAAGACTTCTGCAACCATGCGGACTGCTTCACGAATTGAAGTTGCTCCAACAGGCATTACCATAAATTCCTGAAAATCCACAGAGTTGTCTGCGTGAGAACCACCATTGATAATGTTTGCCATAGGAACCGGCAGTACGCAGGAATGATAAGCACCAAGATATTTGAAAAGCGGTATTCCCAGAAAATCAGCGGCAGCTCTTGCGGTTGCCATTGATACTCCAAGAATTGCATTGGCTCCCAACTTGCCTTTATTTTCTGTTCCGTCAAGTTCAATCATAGCTCTGTCGATGTCAACCTGATCTAATGCATCAAGTCCGATCAGCTCGCCGGCAATAATATTGTTAACATTATCTACAGCTTTCAAAACCCCTTTACCAAGATAACGGGATTTGTCGCCGTCACGAAGTTCAACTGCTTCATGAATTCCTGTTGAAGCACCTGACGGCACTGCAGCACGTCCCATGGATCCGTCTTCCAGAATTACATCAACTTCAACAGTCGGATTTCCGCGTGAGTCAAGAATTTCTCTTGCCTCAATAAATTCAATAATACTCATATGTCTTCTCCTGAATAGCTTTATAAACGCATGTTAGTTGTTTTCAAAATAGAATTTGAAAACACATCCCTAACTATGTACTCATTGTTCAGTTGACTATCGTATGTAACTGGGTTGAATGTCAAGTATATCACCCCCATCTTAATACTTTCTGTTTGCTGAAAACCCAATTAACGGGTACAATATTACTATGAATGAGAACACAATTTCCGCACCGATTTATTCACTGACTTCCATGACTGATGAACTTATGTACCAGATAATTTTCTGTATGGAGGATCAGGCCGGGACTTACGTATTTGATATGGCAGACGGCGTACCAATTCAGAAGGAATTCACCGTTGGCGGTATTGAAGAGAGAAAAACACGATACAGAGAACTTCCCTCGTGGAAACCAGCTGATGGTTTTCGGATAATGGAGAAATTTGTCTCTTCACTCAGAAACCCCATATTCCGGGAAAAGCTTAAAGAGTCGCTATCAATGGGAAGGGGTGTCTTTAGAAGCTTTAAGAACAATCTAAAAGAGGAGCCTGCCATAGAAAGGTTGTGGTTCTATTTTAAAGAGAGAGAAATTAAACGTAGTATCTATATATGGTATGAACAGCTTACAGAGATTTCGTTTCTGGAACAGCTTGGGGAACCTGAACAGGATGTCTCAGATTTAATACTCTCTGATTTTGTTGTTACTGAAGATAGGGAGAAATGGGTAGACTATATTTTGAAAATTGGGGAAAGCCGGCTGGATGATGAGTTTTCCGGAGTCGATTACCCTCTTAATGAGATTTTAGTGCAGGAATATCAGAAAACATGGGCTGAGTTTAATAAAAATTGGTTAATTATATTTGTTGAGTCTCCTTTGGAAGACTTTGCAGGTTTTATTGGAGCTGAACCACTGGCACCAGACGATACCACTCTTGTCTACTCGGTAAAGCATTTATATGTTGAACCACGCTTTCGCGGTTTGGGTATATTCAAACTTCTTGCAGATTCCCTGTGCTCAAGGGCAGCTGAATCCGGGGCAGAGAGAGTAATAATTGAGTTGAGCGGTAAATCATCAGTTATCTCTCCGGCTCTGGAACAGAGGGGGTTTGTTCCTTTTAGCGAACGATTTTCTTTGGATCTGGCTAAATGGAAGCAGGATCAGAAAGAAGGGTAGAGAAAATTTTCCAGTTCGGTTATTTCACGAATCGATGAGTATTGGGAATCAGGATGCTTTTGTTCCTCATCTATAAGAAGTACCTGTCCCCCTAAATCTATAAACGGCTGCATAAAATGAATGTTGTCATCAATGAACAGGATATTCTCAACGGGTACATCAATTGCCGAAAGAGCTGTCTTATAAGCAATTGGAGAGGGCTTGTTGTTAAAATTGTAATCTCTTATATCAAAAACCTGTTCAAATTCATGACGTATCCCGAGTGCTTCAAGAACACGGTCAGCATGTTCTCTGATTGCATTGGTCAGTATAGATCGAGGGATAGTAATTCTTTTCAGCATTGCTGTTAATTCCGGATTCGGGGTAATATAGTCCCCGATATTCTTCATGTGTATCCAGTCAAGATAATCTTCAATATTTGTGAGACCATGTTCGGCAATAAGCCAGGAAACAGTGGTTCCATGTTCAATAAATCCTTTTGCCCTCAGTTCATCTGCTTCCTCCATGCTTATTCCCATGAATTTTGCAACATATGTAACAATTCTATTGTTAAATTCATACTCTACCCGGCTTGAAGCGGGGTATAAAGTGTTGTCTAAATCGAAAAGTATATACTTAATTTCTGTATGTTTATTCATAGTTTCAATTAAACATAGTTTGGTAAATTATACAATAAGCTTCCCGATTCCCCTTTTTTTTGAATAAAAATAAGATGATAAATCCTAATACTGCATAAAAATAGGGTGATTTTTGCAAAAAATATGCGATTAACTGCTATAAATCTGTATATTTTCTTGACAGCTATATAGACGGTTGCTATAATAGCCGGTGTATAGCTAAATAAATAAAGGGAAGATGCGGGTCATTGGCCTGCCCCGAAATTCTTAGGAGGAAGTATGAAAAAACTTTCAATAATACTTTTGGTACTT
>CAZMOX010000230.1:0-3299 GCA_964567895.1 uncultured Spirochaetales bacterium
GATTTCTCACTATTGAAAGAGAAGTTGGAAAGAATCCTGCTGATGATATTGCTGCTGCAGCAAACTATCTGCAGCAGCTTCTAGCAAAATAGATCCTGCAACGGTTTGAAACCAGCATCACCATATCCCAGAGGGTTGTGCTGAATCCAGCCTTCAGCAAACTCAAAACGTTTCGACATGGTACCCACCGCACGATCCTGATCAACCATGGTTTGTAGGTAGGAATCCAGTCTTTGACTCTCATCAAGCCAGTTCCGCTGAGAAGCATGCCGCCCAAGCATCTCCTGCTTTCGTGATAATACCGATGAAACATCAATGTAAAAGTGCGGGCTAACCCGATTCATCAGCATATCATGCAGGCCATAGGGTAGTGCATGATACAGTGCAATGTTCTTTACCAGGGAATCAACGGTAGGGGTGACAGTAAAGTTCGGCATCGCAATGGTAAATGCAGCTGTAGTTACAATACGAGCCGTGTTCATGTGATCCTCCATATAGTCATGAAGAGCCGGAGTAAGAACGATATCAGGAGCTGCCTGCCGTACAACAGATGCAACCTTTCGTACAAGATCAAGAGAATAAGTGACTTCCAGATCATTTTTAATGGGGGGATACCAGCTGGCATTAATATAATCAGCGGCTGCCTGAGCCTCTTTTGCCCGTATAACAGCAAGTTCATTCCGTCCATACTCTCGTGATCCGCAATTACCGTTAGCCATATTCATATAGTGAATTTCAGCACCCATATCATGCAGTCTGATAAGCGTGCCGGACATCATAAATTCGATATCATCCGGATGACATCCAACAGCCAGGATCACAGGTTTCTGACCTTCCGGGGTTTTGCTAAATGTAGGGTAACTATTTACCATGTAGGATACTCCTCTACTAAATACTTCAAAGATCAAAATTCAGAAATGTGTACTCCACAAAACCCGTGCTGCAAATGGGAGGGTTGCTGTTGCAACCATTCCTTTTGCACAACATTAAGAAATGCGTACCCGCATTTCTTAATGCATTTCCGCATCACAGCTTCCGAAATTCGGCAGCAGGTAGTGGAAAACTACATTATCATGATCGGTAAGCAGGGACATCGGTACAGATGAATCTGCAATTTTATTATGCAGCATATATGCTGTCAGTCGCATCCCGAATGGGTTGTCATGCCAGCCTGGATGCCAAATGCTGATTTGGTCTGTTTTCCAGGTCTCCTGAGGACCAACGGTTAAGGCCTTACCCGGTACATTGTAGACAGTCCCGCCGCCCGAAGTTCTCGCGTTCTGAATAAGCGTCATGGGGTGCAGATCGGTTATACGGGCGCCAAGGTTGCGGTACTCCTCAGGAGTAGGAGGTGAATCAATAAAAGCCCCCTTTCTCTCAGGCGGATCGTTGAAGGCCCAGTGCTTAGTCTCGCCCTGTCCTCCCTGCATAATCAGACATCGAACTGAGTCGAAACTGTCTCGATAGTCCTGAAGCCCGGAAACTGAAGGGAAGTGAAAATGTTCATCAGGCATTCTTAGGCGCTTATCAATATGGTTGAAACATAACTCCATATCTGCCCGTTTAAAGCTGAGCGGGTGGGTGGCATCGACCTCCACACCATCAATTATCCACTCATCCATCCCCCAGAAGTGGCCATCCCGCACATCAATCTCAAGATCATTAATAATTCGTGCAACCAGAGGGAGCTGTTCGGTTGGTCCGATAGGCCCGCAAATCCCCTTGGGATTGTCACCAGATGATGCGGTAAAGGCGGTAATATATTCAAGAGCCTCAGCAAGGAAAAACTCATCACGTGTATCGTAGGTTTTTACGGTAAATCCCGGTCGTGAAAGGCTCGTGAGGTCAACTGCAGTAAGCTTTGCCGCCTCCTGAAGAAGGGATTTATCCAGTGTCGTATAATCCCACCAATCTTTTGCTACGCTACTCTCTTTTCTCATGATCAACCTCGTGTTTTATAGATTTTTGTTCAATACTGTAGGGAAATTCGCTAAGAATCGTATTTTCTAATGCATACTGGCATGCCCCGAATACCGCAGCGTTCTGCCCCAGCCGTGTCATGCGAATAGAGGGAACCGGGAAGGGTATTAGCTTCTGTAAATGCGCAATAAGCGGGGTTATGATAAATGATTCGGGATCTGTTAGTTCGCAGATTCTGCCGCCTATAATTACTAATTCCGGGTTGATAGTAACCAGAACCGAGCTGATACCGATTGCAAGAATCTGTGCATAGGCTGCAAGAATATTTTTGGCATTTTCAGAACCCTGTGCTGCCAGAGAGCCTACTAAATTGTGAGTAACTTTTTGATACTTATAATCTGCCGCCTTGAAAATATCCTCACCATCACCCTTATGTATAGCCGCTAAAGCCAATTGCTGAATTTGATGGATGGAGGCAACTGCTTCAAATGTCTCCGTATATGGGTGGCCGACAAGAGGATTCATCTGAATGTGCTGCTGACCGATCTCACCTGCAGCACCATTTTTCCCCCGGTAGAGCTGACCATTCAGGAATAATCCTGCACCAATTCCATGATGAACAGTAATAAAGATCATATCCTGCTCCGGAGTTCCTCCCTTATAGTATTTTTCAGCCATAATAGAGAGATTCTCACTATTCTCAAGAGTTACCGGAATATGGTAGCGATTCTGCAGTATTTTTTTTAAATTTAACTCCTGCATACTTTTATAGAGTACGGCATATACCTGTTCTTCATTTTTCTCCACAGCTGCAGGAACTGAGAGGCAAATCGCCACAACCGGAACTTTACTTCCGTCAACAATAATCTCCCGAGAGAGGAACTTATCAATAAATTCAACCAGTTGCTCATCAAGGCTTTTTTGCTTCTGGGAGATATCGGTCTCTTCAAGCATCACCAGTTCGCCAGCCATGTTCAATCGGCCGATTCTGATAATGGGGAGTTCTATGGAAATGCCAATCGATATACCCAGGTTTGAGTTGATTTCCACTTCATGTGCTTTTTTCCCTTCCTGGGTAATTATACGTTTTTCTATAAAATATCCCTGCTTCAGAAGAGAATCTACAGCCCTCGATACAGCCGGAAGGCTGAGACTTAGCTTCCGGGATATTTGTGATCGGTATGCCGGCCCATGGTTACGTACATAATGCACTATTAGTGACGTATTAATAGTGTTCTGAAGATTTGCATTTACAGCAGATTTAATATGCAAGAGTTCCATTCGGCCGCCTTTTTTTTAATCTTCTTATTACTAACGTAAAGTTAGCGATGAATCTGTAAAAGATATAGTAATATGAAATATTTCTGTTGTCAAGGAAC
>CAZMOX010000231.1:0-3294 GCA_964567895.1 uncultured Spirochaetales bacterium
ATCTGGGTTTTCAAATAGCTCATATCGAGAAAAAAAGTCCAATAAAACTACATCAAATGGGTCTTATTGATCAAGGGGAGCAGGAAATGCTTCACTATATGAGTACGGTGGATTGGTTATAGTGGATTACCATAAGTGATGATCAACTATACTCATAAAAGGCTCTGCAAGTGAATATTGAAGAATCTAAAAAGACATTCCCCATTCTCCCCATTTATATGATAAGTATTCTGCTTCACTTCGGTATTGCTTTGAGTGTCACATTTATTCCGCTTTTAGCAAATGATCTCGGAGCAACCCTTGCATTGATTGGAATCATTACAACCGCTAAAAGTATCGGTTCATTAGCCTCAAATTTTCCTATTGGGTATCTTACGGGTAAGTTCCGATCAAGGATTATGCTGATTATTGGCTTACTTGGCCTCATTTTCTCTTCAGTAGCCTATGCCTATACAGACACCCCGCAAATACTTCTCTTGGTCGGAGTGATTTTTGGAATTAGTATGTCCTTCTGGAGTGTTACCAGATTAGATTATGTCAGGCAGAATATACCTGAAAAAAAGCGGGGAAGGGTAATGGCGAATTTTGGCGGCATCATTCGACTTTCCCGTATGACCGGGCCGGTAGTGGGAGCACTGATTATCGAGAAATTAGGTTACTCGTTGCTATTTTTGTGTCAGGCTGTTGTGATAGTTCTTGCATTGATAATCCTCATTTTCTTTCTTCCCACCGGTATCAATGAGCCGAAAAAGGAGCAGAAGTCCGAGCCAATACAAAATGTCCTCAAATATATTAAAGAGCATCGGCGTACGATTCTAGCATCTATGATAGGAATCCTCGGATTGACAATCATCAGATCCGGTAGGAATCTATTTGTCCCGTTGTGGGCTGATTCGATTGGTTTGTCCGTTATTCAAATTGGTCTTATCACCAGTATCACTGCTGCATTGGAGTTAGTTATGGTTATTCCAGCAGGGATTATTATGGATAAAAAGAGTAGGTCGTGGTCAGTAATTCCCACCATAGTGATGGTTTCAATTGGAATATCACTAATTCCTTTAGCATTGACTTTCCAAGCACTTCTTCTCGTATCACTGCTTTTAGCAGTCGGGAATGGATTGAGCAGTGGTATAAATATGGTTCTCAGTACAGATCTTGCTCCCACGAAAGGTTCGGGGATATTTATTGGGATGTGGAGATCCCTTACTGACGGCGCCATGATCATTGGTCCGATATTATTGGGTTTGAGTGCTCAAGTTTTCTCTTTAGCAGCAGCCCCTATAGGTTTATCGGTGATCGGATTATTATCACTAATTCCCAATTTGAGGCAGTTCCGTAATAAAAAATAGAATCTGAAACGAAGCCAGTTGCTTTCATCTGCTATTTTGATAATTTATCCCAGGTCTCAAATACCGTATTCACATTCTCCGGCTTTGCCCCGGGACCAAACTCAAATTGAGCAATACACCCCCCATCTGACCAGAGAGCCTCTTTCACAGATTTTACTGCAATTTCTATATCCTGCACTGATCCGCTTGGCAGCAGATGCTGTCTGTCAATCTCTCCCCAAAAGGTGATTTGTCCCTTAAATTGTACATAAAATATTGTTTATATGTACAATATATTGTATGTTAGGAAAAGAGGTATTTATTATGCTAAAGCAAATGTCTATATCTGAAACCAGAAAAAGAATAACATCACTCGAAAAAGAATTATCATATGATGATACAATTAAAATTACTAATCATGGAAAAGAAATATTTGCATTATTAAGATGGGATACTTATGAAAGTATTGCAGAAACATTAGAAATAATGTCCGATGAAAAAACTTTATCTGATTTAAAAATAGGGATACAACAGTTAGAAAATAATGAGTTGATTGATTTTGAAGAGTTTATGAAGACAATAAATGTATAAAATTAAACTTACGAAAATTGCGGCAGAAAATCTTCAAAAGATTGATTCAAAAACGCAAACACAAATTATTAATAAAATTGATTCATTTAAGGCCGAACCTTTACTTCTTGGTAAACGGTTAAAAGGTTCATTAAAGGAGTTTAGATCAGTAAGAGCAGCAGGACAAAGATATAGAATTATTTATAAGGTTCAAGAAGAAGAAATTATTGTTATTATTGTTGCCGTGGGTATAAGAAAAGAAGGGGACAAAAAAGATATTTATGAATTAATGAAAAAATACATAAAAATTGGATTCCTCGATTAGCGGAACCAACATGATGGTTCTATTTCTCTCGATCGTTTGAGAATCAATAATAGTGGAGGTTTATTATGCAGGTTCACGTGAAAACGCCCCGTATTGATATTAAGGGCGAAGATTTTCCCGAGCTGATAGAGTTTTTAAGAAAGACTGTTGGGTGAAGATCAGATCGAAATTTTTAATGATAATTTTACCGATATAACAGAAACTGATTGGTATAATGAATTAGAAGTTCCTGCAGGAGAGACTGTAGTAATCCATCGTCAGAATTTGAATTTTACCCAGGCAGAACTTGGAGAGAAGTTAGGTGGAAAATCTAAACAGTATATTTTGGATATTGAGAAGGGCAGGCGGAATATTTCTTTAAAACTCGCAAGACAACTAGGTGATATCCTCGAGCATAATTATAAAGCATATCTATAGAAATAGTTTTCAGCTCTGAATATGGAATTCAGGAATGATAAAAACAGTTATGTAGAGCCTGTCCCAAAAGCAGTAAATATAGAAAGCAGCAAAAACAAAACGAAATCAAATATAATCCCGCATGAAAAAATGAGTATGTTCTGAGTTCTTTACGTCGTTCTGTGTAGGGAGAGGGCGGACTGCTTTCTAATACAGCTCTTGCTGATACCATGAATACTCTTCTTCAGGGAAGAGGCTTTAATGATTTACCCATTGATCTTGCTGATCTGGGTTTTCAAATAGCTCATATTGAGACTAAAAGCCCTATAAAGCTGCATCAGATGGATCTAATCGACCAGGGAGAGCAGGAAATGCTTCACTATATGAGCATGGTGGATTGGTTATAGAGCTCTTCTGCTGGCAGCAAGTTGCTTTTTCTCTAGTTTTAAGTTGACACAAAGTTCGCAATATGCGATCTTGTAGAAGAAGGAGCATCAATGACGGTCATCAAAAAAAAGACATTAGACTATTACTGTTCCCTATATCCTTCAATAGAATCTGCTGTCTCTAGTTGGTATACATTGATCAAACTAAATACTTATTGGAATATTGTTAAGTTGAGGCACTCTTTCCCTACAGCTGATCCAATAGCAAATAATAAGTTGATTTGCTTCA
>CAZMOX010000232.1:0-1791 GCA_964567895.1 uncultured Spirochaetales bacterium
GAGTTGATAACGAACATCGGCGGAATTGACATTATATTGGGAGAATAGCAATGAAAATATAAAGAGGAGAATAAAAAATGAAAATAATAATTTTAGGTGTCACGGTAATTTTACTTCTATTGATGTCCAGCTGCGGTACGGGAAGAAGTACTGACAATGCCCCGCAAGAAACAATCGCATCAGTAGTTAAAACTATAACTGAAGGCACGGTAACGGATGAAGAAAAGATGGAAAAAATCTTCTATTTTGTTCGGGATGAAATTAAGTTCGGCTGGATATATCCACAGGATATACCGGCGGAAGAGGTTTTAAAAAACAGAAAAGGTGTTTGCATGCAGAAAACAAATCTTCTTGTAGCAATGGCGCGGGAAGCAGGACTAACAGCTCGTTTTCATTTCATGTATGTCAATAAAATGGCTCTTAAAGATTTTCTTCCTGACTATGCTTATAAAAATTGGGTCGATCCATTTCCGCATACATTTCCTGAAATTTACTTAAACGGGAAATGGGTCTCCATGGAGGCCACATTCGATCAGGAACTGCATGAAATCTGTATTCAAAAGAAAATAAATTTTAGTAGATATGATACGATTGTTGATAACATTTCCATTGAGTTCTCTTCGGAAGGAGTTAAGGGGCATCAGCAATATGTACATGCAGACGGGAACGAAAGCTTTTTTGGTGAAGATCTGACAGAATTTATAGAGTACATGCATGAAGACGTTCCCTGGTGGAAGAAAATGCTGCAGCCAAAGATTTTTAAGGATGCAGATAAAATTATGAATAGGCTTCGAAACGAATACCATGAAGTTGAGAGTACATAACAAGGAGGATGGAGAAATGACATTTATACCCAATCATAGCCTGACCTGGATTAACGCCGGATGGTTTTGCCTTTTTTACGGACTCTTAAGTCTTTCCATCATGGCATTTCTACCTGTGGAGTTAAGAAAACGAATCTTGAATTTTCCTAAATTCAAAAACAAGACCGAGAAAATCTTTTCATGGCTATCGCTATTCTTCTTCGCCAGAGGGTTGATTCTTTATTCTTTATTCATCCCCTTACGTCTTTCCACCACAAACTTTTATATCGGAACCGTGATCTATCTCATCGGGTTAATTTCTTCCATTGGCGCAATGATCATCTTTTCCAGAGCGGAACTATCCCGCCCCGTTACAAGTGGAATCTATAAGATCAGCCGACATCCCATGCAGGTAATGTCCCTGTTCATGTGGATTGGAATCAGTATCGCGGCGGGGACTTGGATACTGATCATACTTGCAGTTGTAATGGGCCTAATCTCCTACCCCTTCCTATGCGCCCAGGAACGCTTTTGTATTGAAAAATACGGCAATGAGTACTGTGAGTACATGGAAAGAACGCCAAGATATTTATTCTTTTAATACTATTAACAAGGAAGACGGAGATACCGATTTCGGTAGCATTCGAACATTTTGTCAGTTAAATCCTGCATTCCCGAACTTAATGTAACGAGGCAGCTACTCTTGATATTAAAATACTTTACCTATTGCTTCTCATGTTCAGGATTTCTTTTTCCGCTTGCTAATTCTGCTTTCAGTTCGCGCGACAGGGAGATTCCTTTCAATTCATGCTTGACACGGCCTTCTTTATGAGTTGGGGTTTTTTGTCCAGTTAATCAGACGCAGGCCTTCAATTCCAAATCAAAGACATATTTTCTTTAAGACAGATTTTTTTTATTGACTTATATTTAATAGACTGATATCGACAGGGAACGGGCGTCTGAAGATCTTAAAGTTGTCAGGACTATG
>CAZMOX010000232.1:1891-3289 GCA_964567895.1 uncultured Spirochaetales bacterium
GACTGATATCGACAGGGAACGGGCGTCTGAAGATCTTAAAGTTGTCAGGACTATGATGGAGAGCTGTTCACGGAGACAGCAAGATAATGGAATTCATTTTATCATCTGGGGATTGCTGATTCCGCCTGCCACCGGCATTAATTATTTGCTGGTTTATCTGGAAAAATGGAATGGACTCGGTCCGTTGTGGGGAGGAGTGGGTTTCCTCGGATGTGCCTTAAGTATATTCTTTTCGCTAAAAAGACAGGTCGATACTCCGTCCACTCACGGAGGAAAGGTTCAGGCCGTAGTGTGGATCGGCTGCTGGATATCCATGATTCTGATGATAGCCGGTGGTTTTATATCGGGAGATATGAGTCTGAACATGATGATGGCTGTTCTTGCCTTCATGCTGGCTACTGCAGTCTTTGTGTCCGGCTTTCTAAGCGGAACTGCCATGCTGAAGTATATTTCAGCTGGCTGGTGGGCGGCAGGAATCATCTGTATTTTTACCCATGAATATAACGCTTCCATAGTTATTGGTGCTGCTACATTTCTACTGTCTTTCATTCCGGGAGTTATTCTCGACCAACGGGCACGGAAAATCAAAAAAAACGAAGAGATGTGATGAAAGATTATGATTACAAAAAAATTGACACCATATTCCATTCCCGCATAAGGCTGGCCGCGGCTTCGATGTTATACCATGACGGTCTTGCCGATTTTAATACGTTAAAGAACAGAATCGGGGCTACCGACGGAAATCTTACAACCCACCTACGGAAGATGGAGGATTCGGATTATATAGATGTAGAGAAGAAGTTTTTGGGCAGAAAACCTCTGACCGTCTACCGACTTACTGAAACCGGAAAGAAAGCTTTTGAAGATTATATTAAGCGGTTGGAGATTTTTCTTCAGCCTCAAAAATAAGGAGTGAATATGAAAAAGATCTGCATTATAACCATTCTTATTCTATCGGTGGCAGGCACTCTTTCTGCGGCTGATTCATCGTCCATCGGGTTTGAAATAGGCGAACTTGGTCCTGATTTAGTATTAGGATGCCGGATAACCTCTCCCTGGCTGTTCGGAGGCTATGCAGCGGCGCGAATCTCGGGGGATATTGCATGGAATAGGAGCAATTTATGGAGTCTTTACGGCATTTTCAGGGTTGGGCTGATAGGTTCAAGTGGGCAGATTAATGAGTTTTCCCGTCTCTACGGCGAGGGCGGAGGTATGCTTTTCTGGAATGAAGACTCAGCCGGAACTTTTATCATAGGCGGATACGGTCTATTCGGCTTCGAGTTCTTTGCCTGGGAGGGAAGTCCCTTGTCTTATTTTATCGAGGCGGGAACAAATGGCAGCTCTCTCTCCAGCCTTAGGAACAGGTTTGTTTTCTCTGTTTGCTCCCCGTTTCCTCTG
>CAZMOX010000233.1:0-3268 GCA_964567895.1 uncultured Spirochaetales bacterium
AGAAGGATCCCTATTTTTATGCCCGGAAGCAGCACAAGAAAATCCAAGCAGTTTTAGAAATGAGCTTGAGTCGTAAAATAACTTTCTTCAAACAATGACTAATTTATAAAGAATCTATATCGGTAAAACTGCACAGGCAAACATCGTAGATGTTTGGCCAGGTTCAAGAGTCCAAATCACTTGTTCTCTATTTAAAATCTGATATTGTTGTCAATATCACGGGATTAATTGGCTTGCTTACCTGAAGGGACAAAGTCCTCTTCCGGGCAACCTTATTGGATGTATTTGATACAATTGAGAAGCCGGTATTTCCTTAAAACAGTGAGGATTCCGGCTATTATTGGCTCAAAACAGAATACTGAATTGAGTAAAGAATACAGGAAGCTGAACATACTTCATTATACCCAATGAATGGAATTTGGAAAATCATCATCTTTCGACAGTATTTTAAGCCCAGATGAGAAAAAACAACCCACGGGTTGTGGTTTTCAATAAAACACGACAATACCCACAATGGAAACACGACAATACCCACAAAGAAAACTCGACAATTTCTACATTGTATGATAATCTTTTGTGTAGAGGTGAGTATTGTGAAAACCTACATACCGCGAATTATGGATTCTCTTCTACAGGAAGAGTTACAAGCTTTTGGTGGGGTCTTGCTGACTGGACCGAAGTGGTGTGGAAAAACAACGACAGCAGAACAGATTTCTCAGAGTACACTCAGTATGCAGTCTCCTGATAATCAAGAAGCTTATTTACAAATGGCTGAACTGACACCATCCCTATTGTTGGAGGGTAAGAATCCACGATTGATTGACGAGTGGCAGATGGCTCCTCAGCTATGGGATGCCGTGAGACATGATGTTGATGTCAAAGGAGAGTTTGGTCTGTATATACTAACAAGTTCAACCTCTGTGGATGAGAAAAAACTGAAACACTCAGGGGCAGGACGTATTTCTCGTTTGAAGATGTACACCATGAGTCTCTTTGAATCTCACGACTCCAATGGAGCAGTCAGCTTTGCTGATCTTTTTGATGATCCACACTCGATAGCTGCTCGATCGAATTGTAAAATCGAAGATTATGCAAATCTCATTGTTCGGGGAGGGTGGCCTGGTATGATAGGTAACAGTGAAGCTGTCAATCGAAGGCAAATAGCGGGATACTGTGATGCAATCGTCAAGTCTGATATCACAACAGTTGACGGTGTGTCACGAGATGAGCGAAAAGTAACTTCAATCCTTCGGTCATATGCGAGACATACTGCATCCCAGGCTTCAAAAACTACAATTCTCAAGGATTTCTCGCAGAATGATGAGAGTATTCATATAAATACATTGGAATCTTACTTATCTGCTTTGAACAAACTATTCGTGATTGATGATCTTCCAGCTTGGAGTCCAAGGCTTCGCTCGAAAACCACAATTCGAGTATCAGATACTCATCATTTTGTCGATCCGGCAATAGCAGCGTATTTCCTTCAGGCCTCTCCCCATGATTTACTCTTTGACCCCAATACATTTGGCTTGCTTTTTGAATCACTTGTTATCAGGGATCTGAGGGTCTATAGCCAGGCATTGAGGGGGCACCTGACACACTATCGAGATAAAAGTGGACTAGAAGCAGATGCTATCATGCATCTCAGTGATGGTCGCTGGGCTGCTATTGAAGTAAAGCTTGGATCTCGACAAGTTGATGAAGCTGTAGAGAATCTATTAGCGCTTAAAGAGAGAATTGATACTACTAAGACAAATCCTCCATCATTTCTGATGATCATCACAGGAACTGAATTCGCATACCAGCGAAAGGATGGGGTTATGGTAGTTCCCTTAGGATGTCTGAGGCCTTGACCCTCTCCCATGACTAAAGATCGAGGACTTTGAGCCTGCTGTATGGTTCTGGGTTATGCCCTGAAAATCAATCGGAACAAAGCTAGCAAGATTCAACGTATTATGCACCGGGTTCCCTATAAGATCTGATACTATTTCTATTTTCGCATTGCATTACTCACAAATAACTTACTGCCACATTTTCTCTGCTAATGTGTGTTTCTGTGGAAAATATACCCGGTACCGCATTTCATTTCATTTTACCGTGCGCTGAGCGCTAAAGAATTAGCCAAAGTGCTTTTAATTCGAGTCTTTTTATTGTATCCTTTTACACAAGATGATTTGAGTGATTTCTCCTAAAGTGATGAATAAAGGAGTTCAATTTGAAGATTTTTCGCAATAATAAAACCACCACAGATAAAGCTAATCAGCATAAAAATGAATCTATCGTTTCTAACCAACTATCTCAATTAAATGTACGAGAACAATATTTTCTCGGACTAATGAAAAAGGCAGATACTGCAAATAGGCCGATAGAAGAGTTGCTGGATTTAAATTATATCACATAGTATAAAAACCCAGATATTCCTGAAATATGGCAACAAAGAACGCTTACTAAACTTCAGGAGTTACTTGATATTCCAGAGAATACTGAGTTGAAGAAGTTTAAGGAGATGATATTTTCTTGAAATGGTGGAAGCGTTCAGGGAATATCTAATTGCTGTACCTAGAGAGAGTGATGTTTAGTGGAATTATAGTTGGAAATAATAAACATATAGAGGACTATAGCGCTGAGTAAAATGTCCCACAGGCACTTATGTTAGGGCTATTGTTATTCTTCTTCTTCTTCAGACTATTATAAGCACTTATGCTGGTCATTCTACTGACTGCTAAATTTAATAATTATTTAATGGGGATTTGTAGAACAGTTTAAAAAAAACTAAGGAGAAAGTTTATGAAGCAATTTTCAAAAAGGGTTTTTGTTCATGTAGCAGTTATCATTCTAGTGTTTATGGTGACAGCGTGTGTAACTCAGCCTGCCCCCGAGGTTGTTGAAGCAGTAGTAGCCGAAGCAGCAGTAGTAGCCGAAGTAGCGTGTGTAACTCAGCCTGCCCCCGAGGTTGTTGTAGCAGTAGTAACCGAAGCAGCAGTAGTAGCCGAAGCAGCAGCAGCTCCTATGGCAGCAGCCGAGACTTTCCGTATCATCGGAACAAACGGTCTGTTTGAACTTGCTACGGCAACCTATGCAGGCGGATTAGGATTTACAGAAGTATCAGCAATAGTTGATTACGCTCGTGCAGGATACCCTACACTGGTAATTGATGCAGGATCAAACAACGTAAGCTTACCGGATCTTCACTTAGGCCTTGAAGACGGAGCTGCACTGGCAGCCGTACTCAATGCAATTGGCTATGATGCCATGACACCGGGAA
>CAZMOX010000234.1:0-3254 GCA_964567895.1 uncultured Spirochaetales bacterium
ATAATGAAAAATTTAATTCTATAGTTAGTGTGTTATCAGAGCAAAAAGAGTTGTCTTTATATATTCATATACCATACTGTCGAGTAAAATGCAGTTATTGCAACTTCTACTCTTTACCGGTTGGTAATCAGTCTGAAAACACACAAAGTATAGAAAAAACCTGTGATAGAATATTTTGCGAAATTGACAAAGCAAACTCAAAGTATAAAAAATGCTTTAAGACGGTATTTATTGGTGGAGGGAATCCGGGGATTCTAAGTAAAAGCTTGTTAGAAAAATTATTGTTGAAAATTTCAGAAAACGGAGTACCTTCTGAAGTTACCGTAGAATGTAATCCTGAAAATATTAATAATGACCTGATTTCTCTTTTTCAGAGGGGGTTGGCTACGCGATTGAGTACTGGAATTCAATCATTATCAGAGAATCTATTACATATTATAGGGAGAAACTGTACTGATGTAGCTACTATTCGTCATGCCTTAAAAAATCAGAAGCTGATTTCACGAAACTGGGAACTGAACGTAGATTTGATAGTTGGAATCCCGAACCAGTCTTTTATTGATGTTAAGAATGATATTGATGAAATAATTGAATTCGTAAACCCAGAACATTTTTCTATCTATGATTTAACATATGAGCCTGAAACTCCGCTTTACAATAAATATATAAATCATTTAGAAACATTACAGGAAAGTAGTGAGGAAATTCTTCCTGTAATTTGGAAATATATGAAAGATATAGGATATCATCAATATGAAATTTCAAATTTTGCCCGTAAAACTGATAATGGAAACAATGATAACTTCTGCAAACATAATCTTCAATACTGGGAAATGAAACCCTATCTGGGTATTGGCCCCGGTTCTGCATCAACATTATTCCATGAAAACAGAGTACTGAGAATTGAATGCAAACCCAATGTTTTGCAATATCAAAGCTGTACAACTTCTCAATTTAATAATGTTTATATTGTTGAACCTCTAGATTATACAGATTATATGAAAGAGAAGCTAATAATGGGATTAAGACTTTTTTCAGGAATTAATCTCGTGCAGTTTGAGAGAATCTTTGGTATAGTGTTAACAGAGATCATTCCGCAAACTATTAATTCTACATTGCAGAAGAAAATTATGGTAATTCAGGATAATTGGTTAAAATTTTCACAAAATGGTATTTTGATTATGAATACAGTGCTTGTTGATATGTTTATTGAAATAGAGAACTATTTTTCTGCTCATCAAGTTCACAACTGCTTAGACTTGACAGCTGTTTTTGAGCTGTGATAATTTAAACTAAAAAAATACCGCTGATCAACGCGATGAATGAAAATATAATTTATCATAATGTTAAAGATCAAGCATAAGGAGATAATATGTCCGGACATAGTAAATGGGCATCTATAAAGCATAAGAAAGGCGCTGCAGACGCAAAAAGAGGTAAAATATTTACCAAACTTATCACTGAAATAACTGTTGCTGCTAAAATGGGCGGAGGTGATATTGAGGGAAACCCCAGACTAAGATCTGCGGTTTTAAAAGCTAAAGCAGAGAATATGCCTAAAGACAATGTTGATAGAGCAATAAAAAAAGGAACCGGAGACTTGGAAGGTGTCGATTATGTTGAACTGGTGTATGAAGCATACGGACACGGAGGCGTTGCGTTAATGATTGATGCTCTCACCGATAATAAAAACAGAACTGCTGCAGATGTGAGAAGTGTTTTAACAAAATCCGGAGGGAATCTGGGTGAATCAGGTTGTGTAGGTTATCTATTTAACAGGAAAGGTATAATTGTTTTTCCTTCAGACAAATATTCTGAAGATGAAATCTTTGAAGCAGCTCTTGAGGCTGGTGCAGAAGATGTTACTACCCAGGGAGATGCAATTGAAGTACTGACAGCTCCAGATGATTTTCTTGATGTTTTTGAAGCGCTTCAAAAGGCTGGATTTGAGCAGTTATCTGCTGAAGTAACAAAAATTGCTGATACAACAATCACTATTGATACGGAAAAAACTCACAAAGTTCTTCGACTAATTGAGCGTTTGGAGGATTTGGATGATGTTCAGAGTGTTTCAACAAACCTTGAAATTGCAGACGACTATGTCCCTGAAGACTAGTTACGTATGATAATACTTGGTATTGATCCAGGTTTAGCAAAAACCGGCTGGGGTATAGTTGAGGCAAAATCGCAAAAATTCAAACTGCTTGCATATGGTGTTATCAACACAGAAAAAAATCTACCTCTTGAAAAACGTATTTTTACTATTGTAAAAATTGTTGAGAGTTTGATTTATAAATACCATCCTTCAGAAGTTAGTATTGAAGATATATTTTTTTTAAAAAATGTGAGTAGTGCAATTCCTATAGCAAAAGTAATTGGTGCGATAGGTGTAGCAGCAATGAATAATGAACTTTCAGTAAGAACTTTTACACCATTACAGATAAAGATAGCTCTTACAGGTGTGGGTAGAGCTGAGAAGCATCAGGTACAGGAGATGGTGAAATTGCTTCTTTCCCTGAAAGAAATTCCACGGCCGGATCATGCTGCTGATGCACTGGCTGCTGGAATATGTTATTATAATCACAGTATTTCAAATCAAAGGATACAGTAACATGATTGATGCAGTATATGGCAGACTAATAGCTATTAAAGAGCAGCAGATAATTATACACACAGGTATGTTTGATATTGAAATACATGTTTCTGCACTAACATCTCATCATTTAAGTAATCTTTCTGCAGAAGAAAAAAATGACTGCAAAATATTTTCATATTTAGTACATCGTGAAGATGCTATGATGTTGTATGGTTTTATAAATATTGATGAACGTAATTTATTTCTTGAAATCATTAAGGTTCAAGGGATTGGTCCAAAACAGGCTATTAAAATTCTTTCCGGTATAACGGTAGAAGAGTTTATTTCAGCTCTCGATTCAGGTAATGTTTCTGTACTGACAGCTATACCAGGTCTGGGAATAAAAACTGCGCAGAAAATGATACTTGCTTTACGTGATAAATTAACACTTACATCTCTGGATGTAAATACGAAAGTAAATAGTGCTATAAAAGTTGCAAACAGGCAAATTGTATCCGATATTATTCAATCTCTTTGCGATATGGGATATGAGAAGCGGGATGTAAAAAATGCTGTTGACAGCAGTCTTTCTGAATTCGGAAATACTATTGAAAGTACAGAAGAATTTGAAAAAAAACTATTTACTTTAGCACTTATGAAGTTGGGGTGACATGGATCA
>CAZMOX010000235.1:0-3223 GCA_964567895.1 uncultured Spirochaetales bacterium
GGAGTTTGCGTTGCAAACTCCAAAGACGAAACCGAAAGGGTTCGTCAGAGGACGCAAGGAAACATACCCCGCCCCTTGGGGCGGAATGGGCCACTTGTGGCCCGGATCCAGGGCTTGCCCTGGGGTGTGATACCTTTCATTTTAATTGCACGGGAGGCTTTATAAAGACAAGTCCCAACCCAATAATCAGCAAGGCTGGTATAGGAACATAGACCGGAAACCAGGGATCACTGAGCGGGGGAGGCGGTTGCGTCCAGCCCAGTTGCCAGCAAATTATCAGAATAATTGACACCAATGCCGGAAATAACTCGCTCAAAATTCCAGCTCTAATCACAGAACTCCTGGGGCTCTTTAACGAATAGTACTGGATCATCCGATAAAGGAAAATGAATCGGGGAAAGGTGTATCCCAGTGAGGTAAGGAATATTCCAACTTGTACAAACCCGAACCCGGATTGCCAGGGGGCTTCTATATAATCCCAGATCAATGCCATGACGGAATCAGGTCCTGGGCCAAAGTCAAGTCTATAAGCAAATGGCAGCAGAAAGGCCAAAATCGTCATGATTATTCCAATTACAAGAGGTGATAATTCAAGAGAGTTGTTGCTTTTTATGTCTTTGCTAATTTTCATGTAATGTCCTCGTGTTTTGTAAGCACACCAGCGGTCCAAGGTCTGCGAAGTTCGCCGTAGGCGAATTTCGCAACAGTCCTGGATCATCCACAATTCGTATAAAAATTACCGTGCAAAGTATATATGAATATTTCTTTATGAGAGAATTATGCGAGAAACAATTATAAAAAATAATTTCTAAAGGAGGAGAGAGTCCTCACTCATAATTTATACGTGCGTTCCCGCGCTGGCGTGGTTTGTGCGAATGCAGAAACCATGACAGTAGGTAATTCTACTTCAATTGTTTGTTATCCACTTTTTTATATTTTGTCATTCTACCGCTACCAGTAGATTCAATTTTATGTTCTTCTAACAATTGTTTCAGATCTCTACTAGCTGTAGCACTAGAAATTCCTTTGCATATATTCATATATTCTTTTCTATCAAACCATTCATCCAATTTTGAAAGAGCAATTTCTGTTCGTTTAAAGTAATCTGGGTTAGTTGGTTTTGATTGATTAATTGTATCACGTAATGTTTGATTTATGATGTTAAGCATGAATTCTATAAATATCGTAGATTTGCCGGTATTATCGGATATGGTGAGGGCCTTATAGTATTCCTGTTGATTGTCTTTTATTAGCTTTTCTATTGGTACAAATTCAAAAATTGGATTTACATTCATGAGAATTCTAGTTTGCCAATATCTTCCCATTCTTCCATTCCCATCCTCAAATGGATGAATAAATTCCAGTTCATAATGAAATACACAACTTTTGATTACTTCTAAATCTTCATCTTTTTTGAGATAAGTAAATAAATCATTCATAAGACCAGGAACCATTTCTGATGAGGGGGCAATATGTGTTACTTTTTCACCTTTCATTATTCCTACTTGTGATCTTCTATATTCTCCTGGATTTTTCACTAAATCAGCCATGAGAAGACTATGTGCTTTAAAAAAATCATTGTTATTGTATGGCTTAAGGTTATTTAATTGGTCATATGCCTTTATTGCGTTCTGTACTTCAATAATATCCTTCTTTGGACCTATTATTTTTTGGTTATATTGATTCTTCAATTTTTCTTCCAATATCTTCTAAAGAGAGACCTTCGTATTCAAAATCAAAATCACTATATTTATGCTCTAATTTTCTTGTTTTTTCTTTTAATTTATTAATACTGATTTTATTCTTATTTAATTTCACTTCTGCAAAATACAATTTTTTATCAAATTCATTTATTGCTACAATATCAATTTCATTTAGATTACTTTTCTCCCAATATCGTCCTATTAATCCAAACTCAGAATTATAACCAACTATTTCTGTAAATATTTTTTCTAATTTAGGTCCAGAATAAGTTGATAGATCTCTTTCAATTATCCTTCTTAAATACTCAAATCTTTCGCTTATTATTATCGACATATTTTTATTTATAAACCTAAACCAAAATTCAATAAAATTATCTTTAATCATATATTTTTGATTTCTTGAATCTTTTTTTGATCCAATTGGTTTTACTTTTTCAATAATATCATATTCAACTTCTAATCTTTCTAAAAATCCGCCAACACTTTTCTCAATTATTGATTCTATTTCGCTTCTGGATGTTCTTCCTATTGATATTAATTCAAGTATTGAAAAATACTTTCCATATTCCTTTCCAAATTCTTGGATTAATAGATTTCGCCCCTCTTCTATAAAGAAGGAATCTTTTTGAAGAATATTTGTTAATATCTCATCAATAGTATATTTATTCGATTCATTTAATATTTCTATATATCGAGGTACTCCACCTGTTATCATATAATTGTAGAATAAATTCAGTTCAGAATACTTACCACAATCTTCAAGGATTCTTTTAATAGTTTTTACCTTAAATGGCTTTATATATATTATTCTATCTGCCCTTCCATATAATGGTTCTTTTTCATCTTGAAATATCTGTTTCATCAATGAATAAATCGATCCTATAAAAATTACATGTACTTTTGTTTTGAATTTGTATTTATCCCATATCTTCTGTAATTCAGAGAAAACACTTTTGTTAATATTCTTAAACTCTTGAAATTCATCAATTATCAAAACATATGGATGATCTTCACCATATTGCATTAACAATTCGAATAATTCATAAAAATGGTTAATTTGCCCAATAATTTTTTTATTTGTAAGATTCTCATATTCTTGAACAAATTCATCACATAACATCTTTTCTTCTTTTTTATTAACAAAGAGGTATAAATTTTCTTTGTTCTCTGCATGTTTTTGTGATAAAAGTGTCTTTCCTATTCGTCTTCTTCCAGTTAAAACTGTAATTTTTCCATATGTTTTCTTACATTGATTATAGATTTCATCTAAAACAGATAATTCATATTCTCTACCATAAAATTTCATTGCAACCACCATTACTGTAATATACATTACAGTATACAGCTATTCATAACATTTATCAACCAATATAACGACTCAAATGAGCTGCAATGCGTACGGTGGCGTGTGTTTTTGCAGGGAAGCAAAAACCATGACAACTAGCATTGTCTGCTCCATTTTCTGGTTATACCAACTTCTTAATTTCTTCTAATAAAGTTAAAATATAACGTCTTAATTC
>CAZMOX010000236.1:0-3187 GCA_964567895.1 uncultured Spirochaetales bacterium
ATTAGCACGGGAAAAAACCAAAAGAGATAACCGTCACAAACAGACTATGGCCCGGAAAGAAGGTCTTGCAGAAGGTGAACTTAAAGACAAGCATACAATACTTATACGTCTGCTTTCGCTTAAATACACTCTTTCCGAAGATGAAAAGAATAAAATTCTTTCAGTAACTGACTTAAAGAAACTGGATGCAGCAATTGATGCTTTTGTGTTTGCTGAGGATAAGGAGAGTGTTCTTAAGCTGCTGTAAGCTGTATAGGGGTTAGAAGTTAGGGGTTAGGTGGAAGAGGGAAGGAGAGGACAGGAAAAGATTCCACGACTCTTCTATTATTCCGTCTTCCGATTTCCGGTCTTACCCTCGTTAATCTTCCGCCTAAAGTTGCGTAAAAAAGAATTATATAAATTGCATTACATTTATAAGGAAACAGGAATTTTCGATCTTTACTTGCATTGATCATGGCAAAAAGCTTTGGGGAAGTTATAATTATGTGTACTGAAGATAGACGGACAATTAATACAAAGTACTATAAAGCAAAACAGGAAATTTTTAATACCGCTGGTCAATTAGCTATTAAAGAATCTCAAGCGTTAGGCTTGCCTATTACCTATGTTGTTAATAATGAAATTATCAAAGAGTATCCAGATGGGAAAAAAGATGTTCTGGGTAGTGTCTCACCGAAAGTCAAAGTCAAAGACAAGATTGTAATTCTTAGCTAAATGGCTAATAAGATTAAGAGATTACGTAATAATATTTTTCAGGAATATGATGAACGCAGTTCCCGCAAGAACAAATCCGGACTGGGACGAGATAAGAGCGTGAAAGCCAACTGAGGAGAAGGATGAAAATATGATAAAATTTGTACTGGAAACTCGTGAGGATCTGGAAACAGCATATCAGATATATAAAGCTTTAGAATATAATGAAAAATTAAAGGAATATGCTTGGGGACGTGATAAGTTTGAAATGGAAAAAGCGGAAAGCCTTCGCACAATGAAAAAGGCTCTGAAAGTATACCGTCGGGATGGAATGGATAAAGAATCCCTTGATGCTAGCCATGGTTTGATTATTTACTATATTGAAACTAAATACACGCTATCCGAAGATGAAAAAAACCATATACTTTCTGTTACCAATATAGATAAACTCGATGCTGTCGTTGATGCATTAATGAGTTCTCAGAATAAGGAGAATATTCTTAAGCTGCTGTGACTGGTTGAGAGAACTCTGGACAAGAGTATCATGTCTGTAAAAGATTACTTTTCTTGGCAGTTGCTGCGCAACTGCGGGAGACTGGAAGATTGGGAATCGTTCTCTTCCTGTTTTATCCTTTCCAATAGTCAACATTCCCCCATTCCCTCTAATACATTGATGATGGTTTCAAAATAAGATATATTAACAATAAGAATTTGTGAGGTTATATATGAGTATTATTGAACTGACAGAAAAAGTAAAAAAACAGTCAAAAAATAGAAATCATAAGAAAAGTATAGAATTACTTAAGCGGGCAAATATTATTGATGATAAAGGTTATTATTCTGAACAATATTTTTCAAAGGGAACAGTAGAAAAAGATCGCAAGGTTGGGAAGGCTGCTATTTCATAATGTACCCCAACAAGATTTCTTTCCCTCAATAGAAGCAGGCAATGAAGGAATGAAAGAGATGGTGGAGAAGGCTAATGAAATTTCCATACGGCATATCAGATTTTAAAGAGATAAATACAAAGGGATATTTCTATTGCGATAGGACCGATAAAATCCCTTTGCTTGAAAATTCGAATTCCCAGCTTTTTATACGGCCCAGGCGGTTTGGTAAAAGTCTTCTTCTCTCCATGCTGGAAAATTATTATGATGTTGCCAAGGCGGATGAGTTTGATGATATTTTCGGCGGCTTGAAGATAGCTGAAAACCCTACAGAGTTACGGAATTCCTATTATATCCTAAGGTGGGATTTCTCTTGTGTAGATACGACAGGTAATGCCCGGGATATAAAGCAATCTTTGTATAATCATATAAATGTAAGAATTGATGGCTTAATAAAGTACTATAACCATAAAGGTTATAACTTACCCCCAGTCACTATAAAGGATGACGATGCCCTTTCTTCTATTGGGTCTCTATTGAGCTCAATAAGGATGACCCCTTACCCTGTCTATCTATTAATTGATGAATACGACAATTTCGCTAATACAGTCATGATGGGAGGACAGAGCGAAAAGGCCCGTTACGACGCACTAGGGGTATTAAGGATCCTGTTCAAGGCAATAAAGTCCTCCACTTCCGGCTCAATGTTTGACCGTGTCTTTATAACCGGGGTATCCCCCGTTGTGCTGAGTGATATAACAAGCGGCTATAACATTGCCAGTAATATCTATTTTGAGCCTGAGTTTAATGACCTGTGCGGTTTCAGGGAAAACGAGGTACGGAGTATTGTTGAAAAGGTTGCATCAGGGTGTGATCCTTCACTAATTAGTGAAAACAAGCAAAAAACAGAAGAAGCCCTAAGCTTAATGAAAACCTACTATAACGGCTATCTTTTCTCCTATGGACTGGAAGAATATGTGTATAACCCTACCTTATGTCTCTATTTTCTTGAGCAGTTCCAAAAAAGATGCAGTTATCCCCGCAAAATGCTGGATAACAATCTTGCAACTGATGAAGCTAAGCTTCAGTATATTGCACAAGTACCCAATGGCCGGGACTTGCTTATACAGTTGACGCAGAATGCGCATGAAGTAGTGGTATCCAGGATAAGCACACGGTTCGGTATAAGTGAGATGCTGAATGACAGTTTAAAGGATAACGCGTTTCTGGTATCATTTCTCTACTTCTTTGGGGTACTGACTTTGTCGGGTGATAATTCGGTAGGTGAGGTAAAATTAAAGGTCCCGAATCTGGTTATGCAGGGTCTGTTGGAAAGTTTGTTAGTTGGTTAGGGGTTAGAAGTTAGGAATTAGAAATTGGGGGTTAGGAAGGGACAGGAAAACAGGAACTCGAAAAGATTCCGTGACTCTTCATCTTCATCTTCCGGTTTTCGGTTTTCAGCAGTTGCAAAGCAACTGCCAAGGTAAGTAATCTTACCCAGAGTTCTCTCGTCAAGGCTCACGGTCTCCTCTCCTAACCCCTAACCCCTGGTTTTTTTTCTTAATTTTGAATTTATATTCATTTAATTGCAGTTATAAGATATGAGG
>CAZMOX010000237.1:0-3155 GCA_964567895.1 uncultured Spirochaetales bacterium
TTGTCTTATATGCGTTCAATAGGTGGCTTCAGCTTTGGGCAGCGGGGGTTTGTTCAGATCCCGGATTCCTTTTGGATCAATCCAAAAACAGTACCTACATCTTCACTGTCAGAAATTGATTGCAGAAGATGTAAAACTCTGTCAATTTTCCCAGTTGATATAGAGGTCATGTTCAAATTTTCCCGGAATTTTTCTATCAGCAACTCCCGGCTTACAGGTTTATCCTCGCTGCCAGTGACATGCTCTATCCTGATATTGCAGACTTTTCCATTGTTTAGCTCTACCTGCATCTCTATCGGTGATAAGCCTCTATTGTTTTTATCAAACTCTTCAACTGAGAATAATTTGGCTAATTTGATAATCTCCGTTTTCCCGATTATTGATTTTGCATCGAAATCTGATATTTCAGGTTTTCCCTTTATAAAACTCAACGCCGCTGTATACTGAGCATTAAATTGTGCGTCTACTGTGGGATTATGCCCTAGTGAAAAATCCTGTCCGATCTGTCCCATCGAAGCTGGTGGTAAGAGAATACGACCTTGAACAATATCCCTATAATCAATTTGTTCCGAGCTCTTCAGGCTGAGAGCGGCATCAATTACCGGATGGGTACATCTACAGCTGGGATAAGGTTTTATGCTGATTTTACCGGTTTCCCATACAGAACCCAGATTATCAGTCAATCTATGAGGATCAATATTCCCCTGTGTGTATAAATTAGCGATTCCATAATCTCCGGTAAAAACCTCCATCGGACTCGATAGATTTGCTTTAGCCAGAAAGGCTGCGTGGATACCGGCAACGGCACTGAAGGCGGGCTGAATTCTCTTGGCAAGCGTTCCCTCTATAAGTGCCTGTCTATTTCCATGAATTTGTGTATAGGCAAAACCGATAGCTTTTTGAATTGCCCCGGATGACAACCCCAATAGTTTCGCATTACCGCAGGCACTACCGAATGGTCCAGATAGGGTTGTAGGCAGCCAGCCAACAGACAGATATGGTATAAAGGCCAACGAGACCCTGTTTGCAATTTCCAATGCAACACAAAAAGCTGTTAAGAAACTTTCTCCATTAATGGGTTTGCTTTGTCCACCTCCGTCCCTAGAAAAATATTGGCTTAAGGCAATTAATGGAGGCAAAGTGGTTACGGAGGCGTGATTTACTGCTTCATCATGGGTGTCATCATAATCTCTGGCATGCGCTGCTGCAGAATTTACCAGTGCAGCATTGTGGATACTCAGCTTGTTCGTATATCCAAACACCCCGGCATCCCGGCTGGAGTCAAATTCGGATACATAATCCACCATTTCACTTATCCCATCTGCTATACTGCCGCTAAACATGCAGCCAATTGTATCCAGGATAAGGTTTGAAGCCATATATTTAACATGGTCAGGAATATCCTTAAACGATATCTCTGCAGCAAATTCAGCCATCTGTTTTGTAATAGTTTTCATGCTTTTTCCTTGTAATGATCTCAGTTTACTACATAGATAGGACTGCTCCACGCCATATGTCCGTCTTCCTGCACCACTTTCACAAAAATAGGATCTTCATTTCTCCCGGAACTCTGTAAGATCGTTGATACCTGAAAACTATTACTTGTTTTATGGGTTTGAGCGAGGCGGTTAATAGAGATTTTTTTCTCAAGACCACCAATAGGAAAATTGGCGGGAGCTATATTGATATCTGCAATATTGCAGGAAATGCGGGTCTGCAGGGTGTCAATGTCTATCCTTCCTTCACCCGAATTTTCCAATTCCAGAATAACTCCCGACAATCCCCCGGTTGTAATGGATGCCCACTTCACTTCCTGTTTATCAATCAGTTGCGGTTGTTTATCAGCATTCCAGAAGTTTACCGGCTGTATAGCTGTAATGCCATTCCCGGAAACCTGCAAACTGCCATCCCATACGACTTGACGATCCCGTCCCCTTCGTTCAGCACCGGACCAGCTGATTTTTATCCTGTTTCCAGCTTCCGATACCTGATTTGGATAGAGAGACTCTACAATTTCCGCTCCCCGGTAAATCTCAAGATACTCAACGGCAGCTGTTCCGTGATACTCAACGTTCACCTTAATTTCAACATTATCCCTTTCTATTACCTCTCCCATAATCACTTTTCGGTTACCGTCTGTCACGACAACACTGAATAATGGTCTATGCCCGGTCGTGGCAAAAAAGTGTCGGGCATGCATGGCTGAGAAAACAGCATCTCTATCTAAAACGGGTGTCAGTACACAGGTTAGACCTCCATAGGAACCGAATTTATTGGCTCCTGGATAACTCGCCCCGGGACGTCCTTTATGTCCATCAGAATTTGCACATATCCCTATCCGATAATTATATTTTAATGCATCCTGAACCAGCCATTCAAAAGTTCCCCAGGCTGAATGGATTTCCATAGCTATTTCAACATCTTCTTTATGCATTGAGACATCGGCAAACCGACCGCCTACATGGGCAAAGGCAAATGATTTTGCCGGATCAAGTTTTTGAAAAAGTTCCCTGGCTGTTGGGGATAGGCTGTATTTTGATGTCTCATTTGGCAGCAAATCGTGACTGCTCCGAGAAATATCCTCCCCCTCCTCCTTGAAATAGATATTTCTATCCCCGCCAAGCGGGGTGTTCCCACTCCATTCGAAACCGGGAAATGTTACAAATTCATCAGGTTTATACATGTTCTTTGTAGTATTGTTTATCTTGTCCCAGAAAGCATCGGTAATCTGAAAATCATTTCCCTGATGCGCTGCTATATCGAGTTTTGCACAATCCCTGGCATACAAAAAATAATCTTCAATTGAATTAGACCCTACTGTCTCTTCTGATTGCCCGTGAAAATCAGCCCAATACTGTGGTTTTTCCGGATTCTTCTCTATCACCCGTATTGGGTTGCTTTCTGCTGACAGCCCTGTTTCCACATCGGTTATACATATAGTTTGTATCTTCTCTTCCAGAGGTGCTTTTTGTTCATACTCCCGGGCTTTCCCTATAGAATTTCCCCAGCAGTCTTCTATCCGTAAAAAGGCAGAAAAGGGGTTTCCAATTACGGTCTGAGAAGGCGCAATACAGACTGCTTTTGCGGGTTTTCCTGCCACTATCTGCATTACTGGAGATTTTTCAATCTCTTTAAATTGGTATGTGGCAAAAGGA
>CAZMOX010000238.1:0-3129 GCA_964567895.1 uncultured Spirochaetales bacterium
ATACAACTAATCCTATAAGGATTATCCCTAAAAACATCACAACAATCCAATATCTGAGAACCGTAGTGATCCTATACAGGATTATATCCTGCTTCCCGTATCGCAGATTTTACCTGCTCCACATCACCTTTTTCTCCAGGCTGCATGGTTACAGTTACCTCTTTCTCTTTCAATGACACAGCTGCTTCGAGTACTGAATCCACTGATTTCACTGCATTCTCAACGGTCATTCTGCAATGATTACATGTCATACCATCTACTTTTATTTTCATGGGAGTTACTCCTTCTTTATGATTTTCTATACTTCTATTATTGTGGGAGAGCCATTTCATCTCTGGTTTTTTCATATTGAAATTCCTTAAACTCAACGAATTCGATACTACTGATACAGAACTGAATGCCATTGCTGCTCCGGCGATAATTGGATTTAATAACCCGATAGCTGCAAAAGGAATTCCAACTGCATTATAAAAAAATGCCCAGAATAGATTCTGTCTGATCTTTTTCATGGTTCTTCGGGATAGTTCAATAGCTGTAGCTATCTCCCGCAAATCCCCTCGCATAAGGGTTATATCTGCAGACTCCATGGCGATATCGGAGCCTTCTCCCATAGCAATCCCTATGTCGGCAGTGACAAGAGCCGGAGCATCGTTCACCCCATCACCAACCATGGCAACGGTATGACCACTTTCCTGCAGATCCTTCACTGATTGTGCTTTTCCTTCGGGCAGCACTTCGGCAAAAACATGGTCTATACCCGCGGCTTTACCTATTGCCACTGCAGTTCTCCGATTATCCCCAGTGATCATATGGACTTCCAGCCCCAAAGCTTTCAGCATACTTACACCCTGTTTTGAGTTAGTCTTAATGCTGTCTGAGAGAGCTATCATTGCCAAAGCTTTATTTTCATCTGCAAGTACAACAACGGTATTTCCTTCTGCTTCAAGAAGAGTTTTCCGTTTCATATATGATTTAGAAGAGATGTTATGAGCTTGTAAAAACTTTTCAGTTCCTATTATATATTCAATACCATTTATCGTCCCTAAGATTCCCCTACCAGGAACTGCTTCAAACTGTTCTACCTCTTCCGGGAGGATACCTTTATCTTCTGCAGCCCGTACAATCGCTCTTGCCAGTGGATGCTCTGAAACATTTTCCAAACTAGCTGCAATCTGTAATAGTGTTATTACATCCTGTTCGATTCCGTTAATCTTAATAGGAATTATTTCCTGCATTTCAGGTTTTCCCTGAGTTATTGTGCCGGTTTTATCCAATACAATTGCTGTAATTTTTTCGGCTAATTGAAGAACTTCTCCATTCTTGATTAAAATACCCCTCTGCGCCCCTTTTCCAGTACCCACCATGATAGCAGTTGGTGTTGCAAGTCCTAAAGCACAGGGACATGCAATTACAAGAACCGCAACTGCTGAAATTATTCCCTGCGATACGGATCCAAACAATGCCCACCAGATTATCAGCGTTAAAACAGCTATTCCAAGAACGACCGGTACAAACACAGAAGCAACTTTATCTGCAAGATGTTGTATCGGAGCCTTTGAGCCCTGAGCTTCCTCAACAACTGAAATGATCCTGGCCAGGACAGAATCTTTTCCTACATGCTCAGCAGTAATTCTTATAGATCCATAACTGTTGACTGTTCCACTAATAACTTGATCACCGACTTGTTTTTCTACCGGTATACTTTCTCCGGTAATCATACTCTCATCAATTGCTGTATACCCATGCAATACTGATCCATCTACAGAAATTCTATCCCCGGGTCTGATAAGCACAATATCCCCGGGAAGGATATCACTGACGGGTATTTCCACATCTTCACCGTTACGTTCAATATGTGCTGTTTTGGGCCGTAAACCCATCAACTTTTGTATTGCTTCTGAGGTTCTTCCTTTGGCCTTCATTTCAAAATACTTACCCAGAAGAACTAATGTGATGATGATGGCCGATGCTTCGAAATACAATCCAGCAGCCTCAATATTGAAGATTTGTGCAAAGAACCCATTGAAAACACTGAAAAAATAGGCTGCTGAAGTTCCGAGAACAACCAGCACATCCATACCTGGATTTCCCGCTTTCAAGGATTTCCAGGCGCCCTTATAAAAACGTGAACCTATTACAAATTGTACAGGAGTCGCCAGCACCAATTGTAAAATGGGATTATGGAGAAACATAAGCTGTTCAATTTTTAACAAACCTACAAACATGGCTACAACCAGCGGCAAACTTAACAAGGCCGAAACTATTGTCTGTTTTTTCAAAGAAGCCAGTTGTTGCCTTCTCTTTGATGAATCTTCGCTTTCATCTGTATCTGTAAAAACTGTAGCAGAATAACCCGAATCCTTGACACTCTCTATAATCATATCAATATCTAAAATTTTTGGATCGTAGCTGACTGTAGCCTTTTCAGTCGCAAGATTAACCGTTGCCATTTCAATCCCATCGCGCTTTTTAATACCTTTTTCGACATGCGCTACACAAGAAGCACAAGTCATACCATGAACTTGCAATTGAATAATTTCCATATTTATACCTATTTTGTCATTTTTCTGATTGTCTGAAGCAGTTCATCGACAACTTCAATCTCGCCATCCTGAATCTGATGGATCACACAACTTTTCATATGAGCCTCCAATAATTGAATTTTAACTCCGTTTATTGCAGATTCTACACTCATGAACTGATGCAGGATATCATCACAATACACATCATTCTCAATCATTTTTGTGATTCCACGAATCTGACCTTCAATCCGGTTCATTCGTTTCACCATTTGATTTTTTGTTTCATATGAATGGTGAGCCATTCTCGTATGATTATGTTCAGCTTTCATATACTATACCCCCCTGCCCTATATTGAATATATCTTTGTTCACAATTTCTGTCAACAATAAAAAAGTCACATTATTAATGGATTTCCAGATCCAGATGAGATGGTATTTTATGAGGTGGAAAAATGAAAGTAGAATTTGTAACGGTCCAGCCCGCATTCACCCAGTATCCGGAATGATCGGGTCATATCTTTCTCTCCAAACCAGAGAGACAACACTACGGCCTGTAGATTCCCGCTTTCCTATCCGAAGCAACCCGAATTATTGTATTGAAAAAACA
>CAZMOX010000239.1:0-3093 GCA_964567895.1 uncultured Spirochaetales bacterium
ACTTCAAAAAACAGAAATACGATTCCAAAAGCAGATACTTTGCAAAAAATTGCTGACATTTATGATGTATCCGTAGAATGGCTTCTTAGTGGTGATGAGAGTTATAGCGAAAAGGATACTCTTACGGGAGAACCAAGTTCACTCTACCATGTCCCATCAAAAACCTTAAATAAGTATGAAAATGAGAAAATCATCTATTTGCCGGTACTCTCTCAGAAGGTAGCAGCGGAATACGGCACAGAATTGATTGAAAAAAATAGAACTGGAGAGTACATTCCGGTAATGAAACGGCTTGTGGCTGCTTATGATAGTAAATCGCTTCGGGCTGTTGAAGTTTCTGGTGATTCTATGACCGATGTTAACTTGATGAATGGTGATATTGTTATATTTTCTCAGAATCTTGTTGCTGGAAACGGGATATATGTTATTTCAGTAGATGGTGAGGCGTTGGTTAAACGATTAGAAATAGACAAATTTCAACGTGTAATAAGAATACACTCAGAAAACATCAAGTATCCGGAACCAAATATTGTTCCCTTTGACAATGACGTAATGAGAATTGAAGGGAAGGTAGTTGCCTGGTTTCACTGCCATCCATATTAGTAAGAAGCTGTAAGTATCAGTCCCAGGTCATCAGCGATTGAGCAATTTATGCTGCAAATCCCGAATTAACAGAGAGATGATACATTCTATCCAGACTGTAATACCTTATCCAATGTTTCCTGAAGCTTGTTGAGCGTATAGGGTTTAGCAATGACACCTTTAAATCCAAACTTTGTATAATTCGCCATAATGGGATCATCAGCATAACCACTGGAGACGATAACTTTTGCATCAGGGTCAATCTCAAGTATATTTTTCACAGCTTCTTTCCCGCCCATACCGCCAGGTATGGTGAGGTCCATGATAACCACTGAGAAAGGGGAACCTTGGTTCATTCTTTCCTGATATCTAACTAAAGCCTTATTCCCCTCTTCAACAGTCTCAACTGTATAACCAATTCTACCTAGCAGCAACGAAATAATATCACGTACAGCTTTCTCATCATCCATAACCAGGATAGACAAATTTTCTCTCTGTTTTGCAATCCCTTTTTCAATTTTTACCGCAACTGGTTCCTTGCGAACTGCAACTGCAGGAAGAAAAATTGTGATGGTAGTCCCTCTTTGAACTTTTGAGTTGATCTCTATGAACCCATTATGTTTTTGAATAATTGAATAGACTGTTGAAAGTCCTAACCCATTCCCCGTCTGTTTGGTGGTAAAATAGGGATCAAATACCTGATCAATAATTTTTTCCGGGATACCTGTTCCAGAGTCACAAATTGTGGCTTTTATATATTTCCCCTGCTTAAGAGTAGGTATTATAGCATCAGATATTTCAACATTCTCTAATTTTACGGTGAAAGTACCACCCTCCGGCATTGCCTCTAATGCATTGATAGCAAGATTTGAGAACACCTGCTCAAGCTGCCCCCTGTCAGCACTGGCAGCCCAAAGATCATCGTCCTGTTCTAACACTGGTTTTACCTTACTACCTGCTAGATCAAAGCTTATCACATCCTGAACAAAATCAAAAAGATGCACTCTCTCTTTAACGGGCTCGCCGCCTTTGGAAAAAGTCAGCAGCTGGCCAGTAAGCCGGCGGGCCCGTTCCATTGATTTTTCAGCTTCTGACAGGAATTTCAGACCAGGGTCATTATCCGGAAGAGAAAATTTCGCCATAGCAATATTCCCGAAAACACCCATGAGGATATTATTAAAATCATGAGCGAGTCCACTTGCAAGTGTCCCAATAGATTCAAGTTTCTGAATTTTGCGCAACTCTTTTTCTAATTGTCGATTTTTTGTAATATCCAGCAGGGTTGCAACAAAATTTTGTGTACCCGGAATTTTTTTGATTGAAAGAAACACATCACTGGATTGGCTATTCTTATCAATAAACCTGATCTCAAGCTGCTGAGATCCACCCCGGGAGTACTTCCCCCCATATCCATTCATCTCCTGAACAGCTCTCATGCTCTCCCTGCTCACAAAGTCCGTCCATTGCTTCTTACCAACTATTTCTTTATAGGTATATCCAGAGAGTTCTAAAAATATCTTATTTGCTGATACGATTGTATTATCATGCTGGTAGATAATTATCGCAACTCCACTGTTCTCAAAAATTGCAAGATAGTACTCTCGACTCTCCCAGAGTTCTTGGGTTCTCTTTCTCACAATTATTTCCAGATCTTCTTTTTCAGATCGAAGCGCATCTTCAACCCTTTTAAGTCTAAGCATCACGTTGATCTGAGCGACCAGCTCATTCGGTTCATACGGTTTGGACAGAAATGCATCCGCTCCTGCATTCAAACCCCTGCTGCGGCTTTCTGAATCAGTTTTCATTGCCGTCAGCATTATAATGGGAATATTTTTTGTCACTTCACTCTGATTGAGAACTCTGCATACCTCATACCCATCCATTACAGGCATAATGATATCAAGCAGTACCACATCGGGCAGTTCCCGTTTTGCAAGTACAATCCCTTCACTCCCGGATTCGGCAGTAAAAACACTACACTCAGGCATATATACATTAAGAGAAGCTTTAATAGAGATCAGGTTATCTTGCTGATCATCAACTATTAATAATTTAGACATCATTTCCCCTTGGATTAATCCATTTATCAACCATAGAATGGAGAACTTTGTAATCAATTGGTTTTGTCAGATAATCATCAAATCCACTGAACAGAAATCTCTCCCTATCTTCCAACATAGCATGAGCGGTAATGGCAATAACGGGAATGCCTTGCGTCTTCTCATCCCTCTTCAACTGACTCACGACCTCTATTCCGTCCATACGCGGCAGATATATATCCAGAAGAATCAAATCAGGCAGCTCCCTTAATGCTCTGGAAAGTCCC
Organism: uncultured Spirochaetales bacterium; assembly: GCA_964567895.1. Lineage (GTDB taxonomy): Bacteria > Spirochaetota > Spirochaetia > JABMQR01 > JABMQR01 > JABMQR01. The sequence continues at coordinate 2,909 of CAZMOX010000239.1, forward strand.
TCTTCACCATCAGAGGCTTCAAGGATTGTATACGAATTTCCTATAACTGCCTTTATGGTTATCATATTATCAATATTATCTTCTACGACCAGTATTCTTGGCAATTCAGTATTTTCTCTAAAAGCAGTATTTTTTTTCCTGACGATTTTATTACCTGCAGAGGGTACAGTGGAAAATTTTGGCTC
>CAZMOX010000240.1:0-3088 GCA_964567895.1 uncultured Spirochaetales bacterium
CTAAAATAAACTTCAAATTCAAATCTGTGATTTGAATCAGGATCAACTGTCTACGAAAGGAATGAATTATTCTCATGTGATGGTACTGAAAGAAGAATTGCAGACAGCAGTGCTCCTATCAAAAATCAGGATGGTGAGATTATTGGAGTGGTACTGGTGTTTCGTGATGTCTCAGAACAGTATAAAATCGAAGAGCAACTCAAACACTCTCAGAAGATGGATGCTGTAGGACAGCTGGCTGAAGGTGTTGCCCATGATTTTAATAATATGCTGACAGGTATAATGGGATGTGCTGAAATTCTTGCAGAACTAGTGGATGAAAACACACAAGTGAAGAAATATGCTGATTTGATACTTGATTCGAGCATGCAGGCAGCTGAGCTGACACAAAAACTCTTATCATTTTCTCAAAAGGGGCAAATGATAAAAGAGGTGTTTGATATTCATGATTCAATTGAAAAAGTTGCTAACATGCTTGAGCGCAGTGTTGATAAACGTATTGAAATCAAAATAAAGCTTCAGGCAGATATCTCAATAATACATAGTGATCAATCTCAGATACAAAATGTGATATTGAATTTCGGGATTAATGCACGGGATGCCATGCCTGAGGGTGGAGAATTGACATTTTCAACAGTGAATATTCTCTTTGATAAGCAGGGGAGTGAAGCTGGTTTTTCCATTAAACCTGGTAGATATATTGAAATTGATATTGAAGATACGGGTGTTGGAATGAGCAGCGAAGTGAAGAGCCGCGCTTTTGAGCCGTTCTTTACTACTAAGGGGTTGGGCAAAGGGACAGGGTTGGGTCTTTCTGTAGTGTACAATACGATAAAAGATAATCAGGGATTCATTGACATATACAGTGAAGTTGAGAAAGGTACCGTTATGAAAGTTTATTTACCGGTTCCGAAAGATCTGGTAGTATCGGAAGTGAAGAGTGTTGAGCAGCTTATTCAGGGAAGCGGACGTGTTCTCGTTATAGATGATGAAAGTATAGTACGAATTATTGCAGGTGAGATGCTGCAGGAGATAGGCTATGAAGTAGCTTTTGCTTCTGATGGGAGAAAAACCTTTTAGACTTATAGAATTGTCGAAAAAGGTTTATGAAGTTTTGTCATCCTGATAACCATATTGTATGAATTTCTATTAAGCTTTTATAATTTTTTTCTGATAAAACCTGCAATGATCATTTAAAATTTTGAAAATGTCAGAGCTTATATCAAATTTCACCAGTACTATGTTCGTACACTGCCGAACGAGATGACGATCTGGATGGTTATATGTCACGCACCACCGCTTCCTTTTTTCCCAGTGAGGTTCCTGGGGGAATGGTGATTGCCTTGCCTTTTGTATGGCTTGGTGACCCGACCAGAGGGGAAGAGCTGATTCAACCGATTCGTGATTTTACTGAGTCCAACGGTGAGGGCATTGGGATGAATCCATGGGTTGGCTGGCAATCGGGCTTTGATGCTCTCAATGATCATGGTGCTCGTAACTACTGGAAATTACACCATCTAAAAGAAATTCCCGATAAATGCATAAACACAATTGTAGAATTCGCAGAAAATATGCCTTCTGTCGAGTGTGAGGTGTTTATTCCTCACATGGAAGGAGCCCCAAGCCGCGTACCTGTAGGCGAGACGGCTTTTTCACACCGTAATACACCTTGTACTTAATATCCATACAAGATGGCAGGAGACATCGGATGATGAGAAGGCTCTTGCCTGGGCGAGAGATTTCCACCGCTCAACTGAACAGTATTCCCAGGGTGTTTACGTTAATTTTCTTAGTAATGAGGGTGAAGATCGTGTGAAAGAAGCCTATATAGAGGGAGTTTAGAATCGCTTGTTGAAAGTTAAGAATACCTATGATCCAAATAATCTTTTTCGAATGAACCAGAATATTAACCCTTTGGTGTGAAAAATAAGTAGTGAAAGAGTTAAAAGGCCGGAGGTTGGCGGTATTGTCATGCTGCTCCCTCTGAGTTCTTTTTTATTACCGCAAACGCACATAACAATAATTTTCCTAAGAAAGTTCACTATTTTCACTATAGTTTTTCAATAATTAGCCTTATTGGATATAAGTAAAAAATATCTTTATATATTGATAAAATCATGAAAAAGTATTTGTATAATATAAAATATATACATAATCATCATTGACTGTTCCTGTTGTCGGTGTTATTATAAATATTACATATCAATATCAAGGAGGCTTTCATGCCAGGACCCGGTTATTATCTTTTTGGTAAGGAAGAAGAGCAAGAAGTTTTGGAAGTCGTTCGCTCAGGTCATTTGAACCGTTATGGCAGCGAAGATGATCCAAAATTCAAGAAAAAAGTTTATACGCTGGAACATGATGCTGCAAAAAAATTTGGATCAGCTTATGGGTTGGCAGTTTCGTCGGGGACTGCAGCATTAATTGTGGCACTATCAGCTGCAAAGATTGGTCCTGGTGACGAAGTGATTTGTCCGGGATATACATTTATTGCTTCAATATCCTCTATTATCACCGTTGGTGCCGTGCCGGTTCTGGCTGAGATAGATGAAAGTCTAACTTTAGATCCTGAAGACGTGGAGCGAAAAATAACTCCCCGTACCAAAGCAATTCTTGCAGTACACATGCTGGGAAACCCCTGTGCAATGAAAGAGCTGTTAGCAATTGCTAAAAAACACAATATCGAACTGATTGAAGATGCTGCTCAGGCCTTTGGCGGCAGGTATCAGGGTAAATATCTTGGTACCTTGGGTGTGATAGGAATATATTCTTTTAATGTGTTTAAAACTATTAATGCAGGAGATGGCGGCTTAATTTTAACTAACTCGGAAGAGCTTTTTAAAACAGCTTTTGCTGTACACGATCAAGGACATATGCCCCTGCGAACAGGTATTGAAGTTGGGAACCGATCGGTAATTGGACAGAATTTTCGTATGAATGAATTGACTGGTGCTGTTTTACTGGCTCAGTTCAGAAAGTTGGATACTCTGTTGGAGATGTTGCATACTGCAAAGAATAAATTTAAAGAGATACTTAAGCGAGAGCTTCCGAAGTTACAGTTTCGACATCTTCATGATGAAGAGGGGGA
>CAZMOX010000241.1:0-3066 GCA_964567895.1 uncultured Spirochaetales bacterium
ACAGGTTATATCTTCGCTTAGATATTGTATTGGGTGTATTGGGTTTGATGCTCACCTTATTAAAATATTAAATTGAATTTGTGGTTAACAATAACAGTCCCCGTTATTACCTGAAATATGACATTCTCAATGCCAATAGCACAGCAAGAAATTAAAATCTGTTGTTGATCAGGGAAAATGTCACCCTTCTCAAGAAATTTAACTATAGTAGAAGGATGAAAATTGAAATGACAAAACAGGATGCAAGAAAAGTGACCATTATTGAAGAATTATTGGCTGATCAGATTACCAATACGCAGGTTGCACAATTATTAACCCTGAGTATCAGGCAAGTCCAACGAATCAAAGCTCAAGCCACAACGGGTGGAATACTGAGCATTCTCCATAAAAGCCGTAGTCATACACCCTCTAATACCCTTGATGAGAATACTGCTGCCGAAATCAGAGAAGTATATCAGAACTCATTACAGGGGTATAACTTTACCCATGCTACCGATGTATTAGCGGAAGAAAAAGAAGTTTTTGTCTCAGTCAGTACCGTTTCACGCATTCTCAAAGCCCAAGGTATTCGCTCCCCAAAAGCCAAACGTAAACTGAAAAAACATCGTTCCAGAGATGCACGGCTCTATGAAGGAGAGATGGCACAGATGGATGCTTCTTCATTTGATTGGTGGGGTACAAGATCTTACCTGCATCTTCATGGCGCCATTGATGATACCACCGGTCGTGTCCTGGCTCTACATTTCGAAAAAGAAAAGACTTTCGATGGGTATGGTGAACTTATCTTTCAAATGAATCATGCTTTCCATCTTCCAAGAGAATTCTATACTGATGGAAGAACTGTGTTTGCCTATGATAGTGTAAAAAAGCAAAAACTTACTATTGCTGAAGAACTTGCCGGGAAACGGGAAAAGCAGCCGCGCTTCGCCAGATCAGCTAGAGAGGTGGGGATCCTGTTGATCATAGCCGGGTCAGCACAGGCCAAAAGGGCCATAGAACGACTCTGGGAAACCCTGCAGGATCGTCTTCCCAAAGATATGAAACGCAAGGGGATTACCACGGTTGAACAGGCAAATGAGTTTCTCACACACTACATTCCCTACTACAATCGTAAATTTGCAGTCCCTGCAACTAGCCAAGAAAAACGGTATCTTCCCAAACTAAATCCTAAAATGCTGCAGGTTATCTTCTCCCGACAAGAAACCAGAAAGATTGATTCAGGACTTACATTCTCCTATGGTGGAAAAAAATACCGACTCCCCAGCCAGTGTAATGATCAGAGAGTCTCCTCCACTGCTCATGATACTATTATCGTAGCAGTCAGTAAGTACATTGGGATTAAAGTGCTGTACAAAGGGTTTGTGCTAACTCCGGAGCTTCTTTCTACCCCTCAGAAAACCGTTAAGAGGGTACAATCGCAACAGAGGATCCTTCCTAAAATAGTAGCAGAAGGTTCGAATATTCCAGCGAACAGTAATTCTCCCTGGTATATTTTTAGTGACAAGTCCAAAACAAAAAAAATACCAACAAGGGGGTGACATTTTTGCTGACTGTTGACAAGCAAGAAATTAAAATCTTGTATTCTGAAAAGGACTAAGCTATAATTTAAAAACTATCTATATGAGAGTATAATTCTATATAATAATTATAAAGAGCTGTGATAATAATTAAAGCTTATTATTGTTTACTTCTACATAGTTCTAAGAAGAAAAACGGTAAAAATATTTTTTAGTTAAGTGAGAAAATATGGCAATTCCAAAGAAGTTGATAGCTGAAGAACAAATAAAACAGATTGCATTTATCAGTGATATTCATGGGAATCTTGAGGCATTATTAGCTGTACTGGGAGAAATAAAGAAAAAAGGGATAACGAAAATAATTTGTGTAGGTGATGTTGTTGGATATGGGGCAGACCCAGGTGCCTGCATTGAAATAATACGAGAGAATAAAATTCCATCAGTTCAGGGGAATCATGACTCATATGTATGTTCAGATAGGGGAATGGGAAGTATAAATCGTGATGCATATGAATCAATATTGTGGACAAGGGAGTCTCTTTCACCTGAACAGAAAGACTGGCTATCCCAGCTGCCTCTAGTAATTGAGTTTGAATCGATCTCAGTAGCACACAGCAGTTTAAAGAATCCGGAAGATTGGGGTTATGTTTTAGATAAAGAGCAAGCAGAAGAGTGTTTCTCAATGCAGAATAATTCAATTACTATTATAGGACATACACATCGTCCATACATATTCTGTAAATCAAATGCCACAATCACGGGTGATGTGTTGCACCTGGCAACATGCAATAACTTGGACAAATATATAGTAAATGCGGGTAGTGTTGGGCAGCCGAGAGATAAACACTATAAAGCTACTTACCTGATATATGATGTGATGAAGAGTACTTTTTCACTAGAAAGAGTTGTGTATGATGTAGAAACGGCGAAAAGAAAAATAATCAAACGAGGCCTACCGAGGCATAATGCGACAAGATTAACTCCTTCAGTAAAAGTAAAGTATTGCGGTGCCTGGGAAAGCTCCGAAAAAGAAATATAAAACCAGAGCCATCAGCAGGCATGTATAAATATGCATTACTCCCAAGTTTTTTAACTGATACAAAATAGTTAGAGAAATATTCTGCCCTTATTGCCATAATTCATGGCATTTGCTCTATATATAGCCCGCAGACCTCGTTTATGCAACCATTCTTCTCCTAAGTCGTATTTGGTTGTTCAAGAAGATTTACCATCCGCACTACATTACAAGCCATATTTGCTAAAATAATGTGTACCTTAGCTCTAGGCAGTCTTACTGAGCGGCACCTTCTTAACCCATGGTTTCTTACCAGCGTTGCAAATCTTCTTTCTACTTTTGAACGATTATTGTAAGCTTTTTGAAAAGCTGCTGTTTTAACGCGTTCCCGATCTCTCAATACAGCATCATAACGAAAGGCTACCATCAGCCGTCTCTTCTTCCCCATGTATTTTTTTATACACTGTTTGCGTAAATAATGCATCCGGTGCCAGGTGATATGATTCCCTTATAAGGTGTTAGAAAACAGTTATA
>CAZMOX010000242.1:0-3026 GCA_964567895.1 uncultured Spirochaetales bacterium
AGAGTGGGTGTTAAGCTGGCCGATCTTTTGAACCCGGTACCGATTCCACAAAAAAACACATTTTCGGTGGAAGTATAGTTGAAATGAGGGTTTGTTTTTTTTGTACTTTTTATATTGTCTGATATACTGATATTACAAGAATTAAATAGAAACAGAATGTATCTTATTTAAAGCTGCTTCTCAATACATGAGTATAATTGAATCTGCGAACTATTGTCCGTATCCCGCTTTATTTACTTTCATTATTTTATTTTTGCATAAAGTAATACGGTCCTATCTTTAACTTTTCAAGAATTTTAGCGGGAATCTACAACATCCTGCATTCTAAGAATTTGAATAAATTTCAATACCAGAACAAGGCAACTTCAGGTATTCGCAGAACGTTACTAAAAGTTTTATGGCTAGTGTTTTCATTTAGATTGATTTTCTTTCGAAAGTATTGTACATTGTACGTATGGGTGTTTTAGTAGATGCTAATATATATCTGGCAGTTATACTTGATGAACCGGAAAAGAAAAGTATAGTTGAATTAACTCAGAATTCTGAACTTGTTTCTCCTTTAGTACTACCCTATGAGATTGGCAATGCTCTTTCGGCTATGTTTAAGCGGGATAGGCTTACAAAAGTACAGGTTGTCGACTGTTTTGATATATATAACACGATTCCTGTTCGTCTTGTAGATGTTGATATTAAAGCTGCTCTTCAAATAGCTTCTGACTTCAGTATTTATGCTTATGATGCTTATTATCTGGAAATAGCCACACGATTTAAATTCAACCTTCTCTCATTAGATAAGAAAATGATGTCAGTGGCATCAGAGATGGGAATCCACGTATTGGAGGTATAGTATGAGAGTTTTTAATTATTCTGAGGCAAGGCAAAATTTTGCGTCTCTTTTAAATATGGCATTAAAAGAAGATGTTATTATTACAAAAAAAGATGGGAGTAGATTCAAAATTATACCAATTTCAAACACAAAGGTAAAATCTCCCTTTGATGTTCAAGGAATAAAAAGTAACATCAAAACCGATGAGATACTGGATTTTATGAGAGAGAGTAGAGAATTAGAGTAAAAGGGTATTGCGGTACCGGGAACATTTTCCACAAAAGGGCATATTTTCTGGGAGAGTGGGGTGGTAAGTTTTTTATGGGTAAGGGAATAATAAGAGTGGGTGTTAAGCTGGCCGATCTTTTGAACCGGGTACCGATTCCATAAAAACACACATTTTCGGTGGAAGTATAGTTGGAATGAGGTTTTTTTTTGAGTTTTTTATATTGTCTGATATTCTGAATAAAGAACAAATAGATCCAGTGACAGAATCTATATTATTTAAAGCTGGAACATTACCATACTTTAAAGCTCTGAGATACTGATTTTTCATATATTTTGGGAATGGGGTCTGACTCCAAATCCTTCTCCGGTAATATACTCACGAATCTTTGCCGCGTGGAAATAGGGAATATTCAGTAACTTAAAATTTTTCCCATTTTGGGTGGTTAATGCATCTTTTGAAAATTTACCCCTATATAATCTGACCGCAATATGGTGATCTGTCCTATCCATATATTGAAAAAGAGATTTTAAGGTTCCTACACTTCCGGATTTAACCTCAACAGGTATGAGATGATTCTCATGCTGGAAGATATAATCAATCTCAGCACTTGATTGACTTTTCTCCCTAACCCAGAAATTAAGATTATCCAGTTCAGTATAAGAGGTTGCTATCAATTCCTGACCAACTATATGCTCGGCAATATTCCCTCTCGATGCATTTGATAAATCCTGAATAGATATAAGCTCTTTCTGTATTCCCATAAGATGACAGCATAATCCTGTATCTAATAGATGTAATCGTGGTTTCTTACGCAAATTTTGAAGCAGAGGGATCTCATTACTGGTTAGGGGATACAGTACCCGGCACAACATAGCTTTTTCTAGATGCTGAAAGGCTTCTTTAACCTGTCTAGATCCATAGAGACTATTTCCGTATCTATTGTAGGTTATCCGCTGACAGGGCATCCTGAACATAGTAGAAAACAGGTGATGAATTACACTATTTTGTTGTGTTTTTTTTGAATACTTTTCTACATCGTCAGCATATGCAGACAATAAATTGTTGTAGATAGCGCTAACAAGATTCAAATCCCGGGTTTCCGCATATATTTTCACGGCCTCCGGCATCCCGCCAATTAATACATATCGGTGAAATAGACTCAGTAGTTTTTGATAGGCGTAATCAGGAATCGGTACGGTATTATATGCTTGAAGGGGCACTGTTTCACCTATTGCTTCAAGAAACTCAGAAAATGAAACCGGATGTATATATGCATAGGTAACCCTTCCTACTGGGAATGCTGAATGCATATCGATAGTTTGTTCCAAAAGGGAACCAGCAGCTATAATATGATATTGGGGATACTCCTCATAAAAATAGCGAAGTAACATGACCGCTCGCTGTGATTGTTGAATTTCATCAATAAATATCAGGGTTTCCTCGGTCCTTCGCATATTTCTGATAAAAAATAGTTCATCAAGTAGGGAATGCAAGGGTCTTTCTTCATCAAAAATTTTTTTATCCTCATATTTTTCCAAATTTACAGAAATATACTGTGTATAGTTTTTTGCAAATTTTTGTACAACGGTAGTTTTCCCGGTTTGACGGGCACCTCGTAGGATCAATGGTTTTCTGGATGGGTCTTGTTTCCATGAGTCCAAGTATGTTTCTATAGATCTGTTAAACAGTTTCATTATTTCCTCCCTATACCGATTTAAACATAGTATATACCATATATCACATAAAGCAAGGGTAGAATATGTAAAATATTTACACAAAGTAAGGGTATTTCGGTACCGGGAACATTTCCCACAAAAGGGCATGTTTTCTGGGGGAGTGGGGTGTTAAGTTTTTTATGGGTAAGGGAATAAGAAGAGTGGGGGTTGAGCTGGCCGATTATTTGAACCGGGTACCGATTCCACAAAAACGCACATTTTCGGTGGAAGTATAGTCGGAATGAGGGTTTTCCTT
>CAZMOX010000243.1:0-3018 GCA_964567895.1 uncultured Spirochaetales bacterium
GATGTTAGACTTCCTGAAGCTGCATACTATGGGCAGGAGTCTCAAGGAAATAATTCGCTCAGCTGATTACTCTTTATATGATCCAGTTCAATTGTTTCGAGAGGTTATCTCTGAAGAATACACTTTTCAGCTTAATAACAGCATCGAGCGTAATCTGAAACTCGCGAAACTGAAAGGGAGCAACGCACAGATAGAGAATCTGAAAACCGGAAATGGACGACGGTACCAAGACTCCACTATTAAACAGCTTTCATCTCTTGACTTCATTTCAGATCGCAAGAATATTTCTATTTTCGGTGAATCTGATGCAGGAAAAACTTATGCTTCAAAAGCTTTTGGTGTTGAAGCTTGTAAGAATGGCTATCGCACTTTATTTATAGATTTCACGGATTTGATTGACTTCCTGTTCATGCTCAGAAATTCAGATATGAATAAGTATAAAAAGAAGCTCGTTTTCTATAGCCGTATTCAGGTACTGATTCTTGATGATTTCTTGATTTCTCAGTTAGGTGATGAACGTAGTCTTATACTCTTTTCACTCATAAAAAGTCGTGATGAACTCGGCACGTCGACAATTATTACTTCTCAATATGATCCGAGAACTTGGATTTCTTTTCTTGAAGGTGATGGCAATTTTGCAATGGGTGATAGCATCAGAAGACGTATTCTCAACAATGGTTATACCATTCTCATTGAGAAGGCTGTTTGATTTCTTTCTGGCCAGCATTTTCTTGCTGGCCGTTATTCAACGCTCGGTGACCACTTTTGAGCGCCCCGGTGACCGGTTTTTCACGCCATATGCACTTTACTGATAATTCTTTCAATTTATCATTAAATCTATTAAATTCAGGCTGATCCACATATCTAACTCTGAAAAAAGAATTCTTCATTGATCTCGGTTTATGTATTTCAACACCTAGTGAATAACTATGATGCTTATCACTTATTGTTATTATAATTATACATGTTGTATTTTTCTGATCAAAAAACATATCATAATCATTTTTTAGCCTCAAAAAATATATTTCAGGATATGAAAGATAATAACTATTACTTCCAGTGGCTTGATAAAATCCATCACCCTTAGCTTTTATCAGTAAATCATAACATTTATGCCATAATTGAATTGCTTCAAAAATAGTAGATTTCCCAATATTATTCTCACCGATGATGATATTGAATGAAGAATTACAATCATATTTTATTCTTTTAAATGCCTTGAAGTTACTAATTTCAATTGATTCTATGTATAATTCCATATAAATCCTTTTTTGAATTCTTATTTAAAGATAACGACCTAAATGAGCTGCAATGCGTATGGTGGCGCGTATTCCTGCATTTTCTGCAGGAATCGTGACATTAGCATTGTCTGTTCCATTTTCTGGTTATAATCTGATACTTATTCTTTTTTCTTCAATTCTTCAATTCTTTTGTTTTTGTTTTTGTTTCCGGGAAATAATAACTTTCTGATCTCGTCCATCTCCTGCTTAAAAACCATCAGCATTATCAATTTTCTTACTTTCCCAATACCTTTGCTCCCATTGGGATTTCTTTTGAGAGAGAAAATATTTTCTCTTGATATTCAACATTTTGTTTCTATAGTCTCAGTTGTAAAAATGATTATATCGACCAATACTTTCATGATAATGTAATTTGATTATGTATTTTTGTGAAATTGACAATCACTCAGTATAATTTTCCCAATACTTTTACTTCCATTGGGATTTCTTATAGAAGGGAAAACATTTACTTTAAGATTTTCAACATTCTCTTTGAATAGTCTCAGTTCTAAAATGATTATAACGCCTAAATGAGCTGCAATGCGTATGGTGGCGTGTGTTTTTGCTCCCATGCAAAAACCATGACACAAGCATTGTCTGCTCCATTTTCTTGTTAGAAGCTTCCATTTATTCTTCAATTCTTCATTTTCTTAATTCTTATTATTCTTTCCGGAAATAATATCTTTCTGATATCGCCCATCTCCTGCTTAAAAAACACCAGCATTCTCAATTTTTATTCTTGCCCTACTCGTTTGCTCCCATTGGGATTTCTTTCCGAATAAAAAACTTATTCTCCAGATATTCAATATTCTGTTTGAATTGTTACAGTTCTAAAGATGATTATATCTCATCAAATTCAGTTGCTGGCTTTTACTATTGCAAGGGTGGAAACTTTTATTTACCATTTACACAAGGTGTCCGGATGATACCGAAATGCTGTCCGAGTGTTTCCGAATTGGTGTCCGGATGTCGCCGGAATATGAACAACCTATGAATCGAAATATCTTTAGGCTATGATTAGCTTGCAGCCAAGGGCTTCAATTACTTTTTTTACAGTTTCAAACTTTGGCGAGCTATTTTCTGATAAGGCTTTGTAAAGATTTTGACGACTCAGGTTTGTTTCTCTTGCAATTTCACTCATGCCTTTAGCCTTTGCAACATTACCTATAGCTACCATGAGTAATTCACTATCCCCTTCTTCAAAAGCCGCCTTTAGATATTCATGTATCATTTCAGGTTTATCCAGATATTCGCTGGCATCCCATTTCTTAGTAGTTATTTTCATTGTTATTTACTCCAGTTCGTCCATAATAATTCTTGCTTTTTTGATGTCCTTACTTTGGGTAGATTTATCACCACCACAAAGTAGGAAAACAACTCTTCCACCCTTGATGGTATAATAAGCTCGGAAGCCAGGACCAAAAAAAAAGCGCAGTTCAAACAGATTCCCACCAAGGTTTTTATGATCTCCAAAGTTACTTTTTTGAATATGATCAAAACGATTAATAATTCTTGCTCGGTGTTTCGTATCCTTAACCTCAGCCAACCATTTATCAAAAATATTCGTTGTATAAACTTCATAATCCATACAAATAATGTCGCATATAAGCGACGTTTAGTCAATATTAGTCTGAGAAATTTTGATAAATTCAAAACAAAAATGAATAATTGTTTTCATATAGTGGAATTCATTACAAATTAAAATCCATTCTTCAGATATTCAACATTCTCTTTGAAT
>CAZMOX010000244.1:0-2945 GCA_964567895.1 uncultured Spirochaetales bacterium
GCCTGGTACATATTTTCAATAATCATATATATACTATACTTGACTAGGTCTAGTCAAGTCAAGTTTATTGTGGCAACATTCGATTATGATAAGATCATATACTTCTTTACTGAATAAGTGAATGGATGTACATTTCAGGTATATTGATTATAGTAAGATTCTTTGCGGGAACTATGAGTAGTGAATCCGGAAAATCAAGTCTCTATTGTCTTGATACAGATCTAAGTGTTACAAAAAAGATTGAAGGGGTGACTACCTCAAACGGGATCGCCTGGAATATGAGAACTGGAAAAATGTACTATATAGATACTCCTACGAAAGAGATATGGGGATATGATTACGATATAAAAACTGGTGATATTTCAAATAAGGAAGTAGTTGTACATATCCCTGATGGTGAAGGTGTGCCTGATGGAATGACGATAGATTCAGAAGGTATGCTATGGGTTTCCCATTGGGGTGGCTGGAAAGTCAGCAAATGGGATCCGATGATAGGTGGAAAACTTTATGAGGTCAAGGTGCCGGCGGAAAAGGTAACTGCATGTGCATTTGGAGGTGATGATCTTAATGAACTGTATATTACGACTGCAAGAATTGGACTTAGTGAAGAAGACTTGAAGGAGCAGCCCCATGCAGGAGATCTGTTCTGTATAAAAACAGAAGAAAAAGGAGTGTCTGCTTATACATTCAAGGGATAGGATAAATTACAGGAAAGGGCTTTTAAAATATCAAAAAGGCAGCTCGCACTCGTGTCACGCCAGTAGTTTTCAATTTATAATCTTTTCCAAAGAGTACTGTTTCTGATATACTTACTAAATGGCGAAATATAAGACCATAACTCAGCATCTCTCTGAACTGGGTCAACGGAATGTGATTAGGGCTCAACTTTTAGCACGGGTTATTACGTATATAACAACCGGAGCCATGATGCAGCTTTTTGCCAATGATGTTCTGGGTTACTCGCCAATGAGGATCGCCTCAATTCTTGCTATTATTCCTATGGTAGCCTTTATCAGATTTCCGATTCTGTCTAAAATACGGAGACTCGGATATGTAAAGATTATGGTCATCTCATCCCTCTGCAAACTAGCAGTAATAGTAGCAATGATGCTGATCCCTCTCTCCTCTCTCTCTTTTGCCATCTATCTCAGCCTGCTGATTCTGTTCTCAATAGCAGGGCAGCTGGGAGGAGGAACTGTCTGGCAGCCGCTGCTGCGTGATATAACCACTAATGACAATCGGGGACATTTCTTTGCCAGGATGCGCTTCACTTTTACACTGACAACAATGATCATGACCGCAGTAATTCCCTTCTTCATAGAAGATTCCATAACCGTCGGTCAATATCGCGTATTACTCGGTATTGCCCTGCTGGGATTAGTTAACTATATTTTCTGGATTCGCAGAGTCCCGGAGCTGGAGATCTCTCAGGAAAAGGGAAGTAATACAGCCAAGGGAGAATTCAGAAACCTGCTGAAAGTATTCAGAAGTTCCAAATTACTGAAACGGCCGCTTTTCATTTTCTTCTGCTTCCAGTTTTCACTCTTCCCCATCATTATTCTCTATTTCAGGCAGATGCTTAATATCCCATCCAGCCTGATTACCATCTATACCTTCATGACCATTGCCGGTGCTGCCTTGTCCCTGCTGACCTGGGGTCGTATTGCCGATGCCATCGGCTTCAAACCGATGCTTATCGGTCTCTGTATCGTTAGTATAATGCTCTCTCCCATATATTTGCTTCTTCGTCCAATATCATCTTCCTGGCAGGGCTTTGCCGGAGCAGGTATGGGTGACATTATATCGGTGATAGTGCTTTTTGTCAGTGGGCTGCTCTACGGGGCTGTTCAGTCCGGAGCCGGTATAGCCATGGTATCGATTCAGCATATCCATACCACCAGTGAAGACTCCCTGCCGGCAATGAGTATATTCTCTTTTATCATGGTGTTGATAGCAGCTCTGCAGTCAATGTTAAATGGCTTTTTTCTGGAAAAGATTGCTATACCTGCCGGCACCTTGTGGGTTTTTAAAGATATTATCCAGGTCGATTATATCAAGCTGTATCTGATTATAGGGGCAGCCTTCTTTCAAATCCTTATCATTATGGCTGTACGAAAAATGCCTAATATCAGGGCCTACTTTGGAGTTGTTGATTTCTTTTCTGCTCTTCGGACCGGGTCCCTGCGTTCCATGCTTCTCTCCCGTAACATGTTCCATGGCGATGAGGTGACACGCTCTTCAGTGGTGCAGAAACTACAGGTAGTAAAGAGTCCTCTGAAGCATGATACACTGCAAAAAATGCTCTCTGACCCCTCCTATGACGTGAAGGTACAGGCGGTGCGGGCGCTCTCTCAGTCTCCCACTTCGGTGGTGATGTTGATAGGATTGTTGGAGCATGAAGGTTACCGATCCCTGCATGACCATATCGCCTGGGCTCTGGGTGAAATTGGATTGATTGATGCCGAAGATGTCTTGATCCTGAGAACTGCAGAGGGGCAATCAGACAGGGTTAAGGCCATGGCTGTACGGGCATTGGCGAAGATCGGGAGCCGGAAGGCTATTCCTCAGATTTCCTCTGTTTTCATGGATTCAGCTGCCGCAGCCCAGCATCTGCGGGCTTCAGCCTGCAAAGCTTTAATACAACTGGATCATTATGCAGCTGCTGGAGATATCCTGGTATTCCTCAGGAGTATGACGGCCCGGATTGAACGTTATGAGCTGCTGAATGATCTCTGTCTCTGGTATAAACTGCCAAATGAATGGTTGGTCGAGTATACCGATGGGCACTCAAACCGGGGAGCACTTTTAGCTTTTATCAACCGCCAGACTAAGATTTGGCGGAATAAGCATACAGATATCTGCAAGGCTATTGAGGAGCGGAATATCAATTATATACAGCAGGGGATCAGGAGTTTTGCCGATGATGATATTCCTCAGTTGATTCT
>CAZMOX010000245.1:0-2929 GCA_964567895.1 uncultured Spirochaetales bacterium
AGTTTTTCACCGTAATTACATAGTTAGTTACGGTTAATCTGATAGATATGCAAAGGATTTTGGGTTGTTTACCCAATTAGTTTGGCTATATTCTGGAGGGGGTAATAGGTTTTATCCTACAGAAATAGGTATATTTATGCGCATACGTATGTATGTAAGGGGGAATCAATGAAAAGGAAATTGTTTTTAGGTGTTCTGGTTCTGCTTTTGATGTCAACATTTGTTTTTGCTGCCGGCCAGGAAGAAGCTGGGGAGAAGCAGACGATTGTTCACTATCACTGGACTGAAACATCTTATGATGTGATCAACAATGTAGCTGTTGAAATGTTTAAGGAGAAACATCCAGAAGTTGAAGTAGAGCTGCTGCTGTTAGCTGATGCTGATAGAGCCAACCAAATTAGGATTGCATTGGCTTCGGAAGGAGATATTGACTCCTTTGCTCTAGGAAATATGGAAGCCGTTGAGTTTCATGAAGCAGGACAGATGCTGCCCATAGATCCTGCTGGATTTGGGAAGAAAACTGTTCAGGAAGTAGTGGATATGTGGGAACCAAATTCAATTGAAATTTGTGGTGGATATTGGAATGGTCAATATTATGGTATTCCTTTTGAGTTATCAAACTATGTCGGATGGATTAATACTAAATTTATGAAAGAAGCAGGTCTTGATCCAGTAAAAGATATTCCTAAGACATGGGATGATTTCTTTAAAGTTACAAAGATGATGACTATTGACCAGAATGGTGTTCGTACAAGAAATGGATTTGCAACAAATTCTAAAGCAGCTGTTTTTCCATTCCTTATTATGTCCGCTATGGCAGCACAGCAGGGGATGGATTGGCTGACTGAAGAGGGATTTAAGGAAAGTATCAATAGCCCTGAAATCGCTATAGTTCTTTCAACTATAACTGATATGGCAACAAAATATGATATTTGGGACCCGGGTATGTTCGATGATGAACGAGAAGGTTTTGGAACAGGGAAAACCGCGTCTTTCCTAACCGGTGGATCATGGTACTGGGGTGTATTGGATAACTGGGGAACACCACGAGAGGATGTTACACCTATGGCATATCCAAGGTATAAAGATGGGTTGGATTTTGGTGGAATTGGTTATGGATATTGTCTCTATGTATCACGTCTGGCAAAAAATCCTGAACTGACTTGGGAATGGCTTGATACTATGGCCAGCCAGCCGAATGAGTTTATTAAACTTGGGTATAATCAACCAAGAAAGACATTGGACAAAGAACTTGCAAAGGTATCAATTCCGAATTATGATATTTTTGGTGTTGAAACAGCAAAAGCTTCTCCTATCCTGATGTCAACAAAAATTTCTGAAATACAGGATACTGTATGGGCTGCAGCAGCAAGAGTAATTTTTGAAGGGATGGACATGGACAGTTCTGTAAAACTTCTTAGATCTGATATTAACGGAATACTATAGTACCTATTGCATACACATGGGGTATTCCCGGTATAAACCGGGGATACCTTTTAAAAAGAAGAGATAAGAGTGCAAAAGGATTCTCAGCAATATTGGAGGGGTTTTGATTAAGAAAAAAAAATATTCGCAAGTCAATCTTGAAAAGCATGGCTTGGTATTTATCCTGCCAACATTAGTGTTTTTCTCAATATTTTTAATCTACCCTATGCTTAATGCATTCTGGTTGTCTATAAATGAATGGAATTTGCTTACACCAAAAGTGTTTGTTGGATTGAAGAATTTCAGTAAGATATTGAAGGATTCCAGGTTCTTGAACTCGTATTGGAGAACAGTGCAATTCTGTATAATAAGTGTATTGGCAATTAACATATTGGCATTTACTTTTTCACTTATGTTTGCAAGTAAATTAATTAAGCCTACCCAAAAGAACTTGTTGCAGTCATTTATATTCCTGCCGGTAGTTCTTTCTGTAGTAGCTGTGGGTATTGTCTGGAAATATATGTATCAGTCTACTGGAGTGATGTCGGTTATCAGTGCAAAGCTTATCGGCTATCCGTTACCATGGCTTACCTCTACTAAAGTGGCCCCATACAGCCTTATCCTAATCTATGTCTGGAAATCTACGGGATATTTTATGGTAATGTATATTGCCGGTCTTTTAAATATTCCAACTGATTTGTACGAAGCGGCTGTTATTGATGGC
Organism: uncultured Spirochaetales bacterium; assembly: GCA_964567895.1. Classification (GTDB taxonomy): domain Bacteria; phylum Spirochaetota; class Spirochaetia; order JABMQR01; family JABMQR01; genus JABMQR01. The sequence goes on from CAZMOX010000245.1 coordinate 2,150, forward strand.
GCCACTTTCTGGAATAAATTGTTCTCTATTACCATCCCAAGTTTGAAGAATACTATAGCGCTGGCAGTAGTATCCTGTATGATCTTCACTTTCGGTTCTTTCCCTCTGCAATTTGTCGTTTCAGGGGGGGGTCCTAGCCGTTCAACTGAAGTACTGGCAATGCTGATATATATAGATGCATTCCGGTACAATAAATTTGGATATTCAGCTGCAATATCAGTGGTGTTTTTCATAACACTGATGATTATTTCTATTTTCCAGCTTCGCATGTTTAGATCTGATAAATCGTAATAAAAGGATAGGTGTTATCATGGTTTTAGGATACAAACAAAAGAAAATAGCATTTAAATTTATACTGTATATAATACTCATCTTCATTGCTTTAATTTTTATATTCCCATTTATTATGATGGTATTATCATCTTTTAAATTTAACGAAGATGTATTGGCGATACCGGTAAAAATTATTCCGCCTAGATGGAACTGGGGCAGCTATCGCAGCGCCTTTACCTATGCAGATTATGATTTTGCCAGGTATTTTGTTAACAGTACTATTGTTGTTGTTTTTGCCGTGGCAATGTGCATTTTTCTTTCCAGCACTGCTGGTTATGGATTTGCAAAATACAGGTTTAAGGGGAATGCTTTGTTGTTTGGGGTTGTTCTTTCAACTATTATGATCCCATTTGAAGTAATCCTGGTTCCCCTGTTCCTGCTGGTTCGGAAATTTGGTATGCAGAACACGTATATGGGTTTGATCATTCCACAGGCGCTCACCGCTTT
>CAZMOX010000246.1:0-2904 GCA_964567895.1 uncultured Spirochaetales bacterium
TTCGATCCTGAAAGCCTTGAATAATAATCCAGCAGATCAAGATCTTCAATAATTTTCTCAATATTCCTGCGGCTTTTAATCAGTTCAACTTCGGTAGATATACGAGTAGTGTTTGTACCTCCCTGAAGTGAAAATATGTCTTCCAGAGAACTACTGCTTTGTGTCGGCTCAACCCATAAAGTTGCGCTGGCCTGAAATATAGGAGTTGCTCTGAATAGATACCCTGCAACAAGCCCTACAACAATGATAAATGTAGCAATGAGCCAAAATTTTCTTTTTCTGACAATTCGTAAAATATCTTTTATAGAAATTTCATTCTGGTTTTCCTGATATGATTGCTGCTCCACTCTGCGTCTCCCTGTAAAAATTAGAAATTAGCATGTTAATAATAAACATAAAAACATAATAGAACAAGTATCGTTACAGGCTCTTTCTCATTAACCTTCAAATTTATAGAGAATCCTCTTTTTTTCTTATAAGTATCCCATTCTCGGTTGCAACAATTAGTATACCCGAACAGTTCTCAACTCGTACCGGTGTGGTGGTATAGTTGCACAACATAACATTTGATGAATCGGTAAAATTCCCCGGATTACCGGGAAAATAAGTATTCCCATGAGTATCAGTTTCTAAATAGTTATTAAGTGATTCCCAATTCCCAAGATCGTTCCATGCAAGCTCTTCAGGAGCAGGGATCAGAGCAATCTGTGATGCAAGTTGCTCCATCAACGCATAATCAATAGAGATATTCCAACCAGAATCCTTTATTTCTTTATATGCATCAGCTATGGTGACAGCCCCTTCCATTAATACAGCTTCAGAAATCGGTTTAAGGATTTCCGGACAGTACTTTTCCGCAGCTTCAATGAGAGTACTTGTTTTAACAATAAATATACCGGCATTCCAATAATAACTCCCATCCTGTAAATAGACTTCAGCGGTATCTTTATCAGGCTTTTCAACAAATCTTTTTACCTGGTACGTTGCCAGAGTCCCTTCCATATGGTTTCCAGCTTGAATATACCCATAGTTAGTTTCAGCCCTATCCGGTTTAATACCAATTGTCACCACTTGTCCGGTATCGCCGGCTACCTTAATAGCCTGATCAAGAAGCTCCCTAAATATATCCTTATCCATTTTATGGTCTGCCGGGAGAAAGCAGAGAATTCTTTCAGTATTATGCAAAGCTTTATGTTCAAAAAGTGCAGCATACAATATAGCAGCTGCAGTGTTGCAGCCAAACGGTTCTTCCAGCACATTCACCTGTCGATCTATCTCTGCTGCTTGTTTATAGGCTTCTTCGGTGTAACGTTTCTCCGGAATTATTCCGATATCTAAATCGGTAGGGATACGGTCAATGGCTTCCTGCAGAAGGGTTGTGTTACCTACAATTTTAAGGAACTGTTTTGGAAACTGCCCTTTCCCGGTTTGGGATAGTGGTCGAAGCCGGGTTCCAGTTCCCCCCGCCATTATGTAAATTTTAGGTTTCATTTTTTAAGTGTACTGTGGAAGTTGTAAAGCTTCAAGTAGGGGTCTCAAGCGGCCCCATTCCGCTGAAAACTGCGAAGCTGTTTAAGGGGCAGGGGTATTGCACCTTGCGATCTCTGCTGAACGGTAACCCGTTCAGCTTTGGAGTTTGCAACGCAAACTCCTGAAACAACCTTTGGTTGTTCACCCTTTCGGTTTCGTCAAATAACCTTTGGTTGTTCACTCACACCCTTGTTCCGTCTCAACAAAGATATTAGTATACAAGAAATACACCTGTTTCAGGAGATACTGAATGAAGCCCTCAACAATTAAAAATCTGGTTACGGTTGCTGCTATTATTATAACTCTTTTTCTTCCTGTTCCCCCATTGGCCAGATTTGGAATTCCCATTCTCATAATTTTGTACTTGCTGTATTCAGGGAGAGGAACTATCTGGTATTATACCGCCCTAAGAGCCGGAGGAAACAGGGACCATGAAAAAACATTAAAGTTTATGCTGAAAGCTTCACGTTCGAAGTTGTCAGTTGAGCGGGGATGCATTGTAGCAATATCACTACTCAAATATGATAAAATTGAGGACGCTGAGCAGCTTTTTGCTTCTCTTGAGCTGATGAATAATAGTTCATCCCAAAAGAAATACTTACGATCCTATCTTTCCCTTCTCTTCTGGCAAAAAGGTGAAAGAGAAGAAGCTGTCTCGATATTGGAAAACTTATTGAAAGAAGATGGTCATTATAGAACTACTCATGTTTACAGCACTTTAGGGTATTTTCTTCTTCATTCAGGTAATACTGAACGAGCCTTTGAACTAAACATGGAAGCGGTAGATTATGATCCAACTCCAGACATTCAGGATAATCTGGCAGCATCATATATTGCGGCAGACGATTGGGAAAATGCTGAAATTATCTGTAAAAAAGTTATAGAAACAAAACCGGCTTTTTCAGAGGCATGGTACCACGCAGGAATTATAGCCGAACATTTTGGTGATTTTGAGACCGCAGATTCACATTATAAAAGATCTCACCGTTCAATTTTCAGTAACCTTTCCCTTCTAAAAAAGAATACCGTTAAAGAAAAGATACAGGAAATGCGTATTCAGCTGGAAAAACAAAATTTATTACCAGATAACTCCTCTCCAGAAGAAAAACCCGAGATCCCTGAGACTAAAAGTGAAAACACCCCTGATGAATAGGGGTGTTTCATAAATTCCAAGAATGAAATTTCATTTTTATTCTTCGATTAGCCAGAAGTTTTTGGAAACATGTAATTTAATGTACTGCTTATAGTCAACTTTCCAAAAACTTCATAAGGCAATTTCCTAGGAAATCGAATTAAATCATAGATTTAATTTTTGATTTCTAGGAAATTGCCTCGGTTACCAATGCAGGAAGAAGAACAACTCTCCAACGGATG
>CAZMOX010000247.1:0-2904 GCA_964567895.1 uncultured Spirochaetales bacterium
AATCATGTTATCGATATTGCGAAACGGGTTGTTCCCTCTGTCCGCGGCGAGATTGAGATTACTGCAGTGAACAATGCCTATCTGGAAAATGGTGAACTGGAAGTGATCTTACTGGGACGCGGAACAGCGTGGCTTGATACCGGTACTCCGGACGGGATGCTGAAGGCGGCCGAATTTGTCGAAGTTGTACAGTCACGCCAGGGGTTTTATATCTCCTGTATTGAAGAGATTGCCTGGAGAATGGGATTTATTAACTCCGAAGAGCTCATGGAAATTGGTGAAAGCCTCCGCATGACCGACTATGGGCAATATCTTATTAAACTTGTAAATGAAGAGGGATAGTTGATATGAAGTGTATCTTGGTTACTGGCGGAGCGGGGTTTATTGGAAGTAATTTTGTTAAAATGATGCTGGAACAGTATCCTGAGGTAGAGGTAGTAAATGCGGATATGCTTACCTATGCCGGGAATCCGAAGAATTTGGCTGATGTTGCGGATACTTCCGGTTATCACTTTGAAAAGGTTGATATTCGTGATGTGACTCAGGTTTCACGGTTGTTTGATAAGTATGACATTGATACAGTAGTCAATTTTGCAGCGGAATCCCATGTAGACCGGAGTATCGTTGATCCCGGGATTTTTCTGACCACCAACGTTTTAGGAACACAAGTACTGCTTGATGCGGTAAAGAGTAGTTGGAAAATTGACCCTGATGATAAGTACTCAAAGGAATACAAGCCGGGGGTTAAATTCCTCCAGGTCTCTACTGATGAAGTGTACGGAGCACTGGGTAAAACAGGAATGTTCGTGGAAACCCTGCCGCTTCTGCCAAATAGTCCTTATTCGGCATCAAAGGCAGGTGCAGACTTGCTGGTACGGGCTTATCACGAGACATTTGGGCTGCCGGTGAATATTACCCGATGCAGTAACAATTATGGGCCGTATCAGTTCCCTGAAAAACTGATTCCTCTTATGATCAACAATTGCCGTGAAGGAGAATCCCTGCCAGTTTACGGAGATGGGATGCAGATTCGTGACTGGCTTCATGTCTCTGACCATTGTGCAGCTATTGATACCGTGTTGAGAAAGGGGAGAGATGGGGAAGTCTATAATATAGGTGGAAATAACGAGAAAGCAAATATTGAGATTGTGAAACTTATTATCAGAACCCTGAATAAAAGTGAGGAACTGATTACCTATGTAAAAGACCGGCCAGGACATGACCGGCGGTATGCGATAGACAATACTAAAATTACGAATGAACTGGGATGGTCTCCTGCGTATACTTTTGAACAGGGGATGCAGGAAACTATTACTTGGTATGTGGATCACAATGATTGGATACAGGATATTCTTTCAGGTAATTATCGGGATTATTACCGGGACATGTATCAATAAATATATGGCTAATCCAAATGATCTAGAAGCACCTCTAAAACCGCTGATCTCAATTTTACTGGCAGTTTACAACCCTAATATGGAATGGCTTCAGAAACAATTATATTCCATAGAGCAGCAGGATTATCCCAATCTGGAACTCCATGTAATTGATGACTGTACGGAAGAAATTTCCTTTGAAAAAATTAAAGCTTGTATAGAAGAGACAGTAGCCCGCATCCCCCATTCTATAGAAAGGAATTCCGTGAACCTCGGCTCCAACAGGACCTTTGAGAAGCTCGTTGGCAAAGCTGGCGGGGAGTATATTGCATTCTGTGATCAGGATGATATCTGGATGGAAGATAAGCTTACCTGTCTCATGCGGTACATGAGTGATGAAAAAGTACAGATTGCCTGTTCCGATGTTATAGTGATCGATGAAAAAGGCGAAAAGCGTGCCGATTCATTAACTGATGTGCGGAAACGGCATAAGTTTTATTCCGGAGAGGGGCTTTTCAGGAAGATTCTGTTCAGGAATTTTGTTATCGGCAGTACATCCTTAATGCGTACATCTTTTGTTCGGGCGGCTTTGCCATTTCCTGAAAATATGGTTCACGATCATTGGTTGGCGCTTATCGCTTCGATTCAGGGGGATATCGCTTTAAGTGATCGTCCACTTGTATTTTACCGGATACACGATACGAATCAGACAAATATTATGGCAAAAATTGTCACAAAACAAGATTATATAGACCAATCTATCCTTCTCTATTATAATCGTCTTAAAGAGATTCAGGGGAGAATTCCTAAATCAGATATATTTACTCAAGCGCAGGTATGGGCTCGAGCTCGGAAGATGTATGCTGAAGGGGAAAGGGGTGTAGTAAGGGATATATGGAAATATCGTAATTTCAATAGGCCCACAGCACTTTTTGAACTTATTATGGTGCGTATGCCCGATAAAATTTTCACTTTAGCTGTTAAGGTAATTAAAAATAGGTTGTAGTACTAATATGAAAAAAAATGGTTTCATTAATTTACCGATAACCAAGGCTGCAATAGTCATGCTGGCCTATGTGCTGATTGTTGTCCTCTTTTTCTTTGCGACCCGGGGATTTTTGCAGTTCGGTTCTGCAAAGCCTGTGTTAGAAGGGGTGAAAACTAGTCAGATATTGGAAGAACTTACCGATAGCACTACTTATGAACAGCGCTTTACTGTTTCTGCCGATGCAATAAGTGGAATCTCTATTCCCTTTGCAACATTCGGTAAAGATATTGATGATATACTAATGATTAGTATATTGGATGACGAGACAGGGAGTACATTGCATAGTGAGAAGCTTTCAACAAAAGTTCTGAAGGATGGTGTATGGAGAACTATTTATTTATCAAAATATGTCGCTGATATACGGGCGAAGAAACTCGTCTTGAGAATTACTTCTAAACACGGGGTGACAGGTGAAGCTGTGAGCCTCTACTTTTCTGAATCCGGGGTCTTTGCCGACGGTGGGCTGTCTATTAATTCTGT
>CAZMOX010000248.1:0-2899 GCA_964567895.1 uncultured Spirochaetales bacterium
TTCATTGGAAACATACCAATATGGTGAAATATTTACCGCTGCACCATCGGGATCCCTTTGATCGTTTATTGATAGTCCAGGCAAAAATAGAGAATCTTACCCTGCTCACAGTTGATACCCATATTCAGTTATATGATGTTAAGACGCTTTAATAGAGCCAGGATTGTTTTTAGGCAGGTCTGGGGCAGGAAGATTACAAAACTATAGAACTTCCCGGGAAAAGCTATACAAACAGCAATAATAGGAGTATACTCTAAATATAGTACTATATTATTGGAGTGTATTCAAATGATATCCAGGTTTATTTCAACCTATAAACGACTTCTTCAAACGATCAATTATAAAAATCATCGTTACGTATACAAAGAATTCACTATTAAAAGCAGGCTTACCGGATTGATTGGGCCGAGAGGTACGGGAAAAACAACCCTATTACTACAATATATAAAAGAGAAGATAGAGGACAAGGATGAATGCATATATGTATCAATAGATAATATCTACTTCTCCAGGAATCTGTTGACAGATTTTGTACAAGAATTATATGAGGATTTTGGTGTCAGGTATTATTTTTTTGATGAAGTACATAAATATCAAAATTGGAATCAGGAATTAAAGAATATATATGATGCATATCCGGATATAAAAATTGTATTTTCCGGCAGTTCAAGTATTGATTTAATAAAAGGAGCATATGATTTATCAAGACGAGGTGTCTTGTACAGAATAGGTGGGATGTCATTTAGGGAATATTTATTATTTAATGAGATAGCAGATATTGATGTAGTTACATTAGAAGAAATTTTGGAAAACAGGGGCAAGCTTGAAGGGAAGATAACAGGGATAAAAAAACTAAAAGGCTATTTTCATGAATATCTTAATAAAGGATATTTCCCATTCTATCTGGAAGATGAAACGACATATAATCAAAAAATAGTAAGAATTATAGAAAAAACGATTTTTGAGGACATCTCAAATTTTTATAAACTTAAAACAGAGAATTTATCAAATTTTATGAGAATACTTTCGTATCTATCAACTATTCCGCCTGGAGAATTGAATAGGAATAGCATTGCAAAGAATATCAGGTTAGATAACAAAACTGTTCAGAATTATTTACATATACTGCATGAAACAGGTTTAGTGGAGTTGATAGCAGAGAATAAATCGGGAAGCAATATATTAAAGCAGACAGAAAAGATATATTTGGATAATCCTGATTTATATACAGCCATAACAGAAGAGATCGGATATGAATCTCAGATTGGCACAATACGGGAAATATTCTTTATAAAAATGATTAAAAATTCCGGGAGCAAAATATTCTACAGTAAAATAGGAGATTTTGAAGTAAACAACACTGTTTTTGAAATTGGTGGAAAGAATAAAACAGTAAAACAGATAAAGGATAACCTGGACAATGCCTATTTGGTAAAAGATGATATTCTGTATGGAAGTAAATATGAAATTCCACTCTACCTATTTGGATTTCTGTATTGATGGCTTTGAGTGGAATTTGCCAATGGGTTGTATAGGGTAAAAAAATCCAGATCGGTAAAATCTTTTGTATTCCGTGTGTAGAACCCCTTTACACCATGAGATTTGAGGGTTATAGCCAGTTTCAGGTCAAAAATGTTTCGTGGTGGAAAAGCAGAATTTTTCCAGAAGGGATAGAGCTCTTTCATGAGAGCCGGTTCCCATGCGCATTGCAGCCAGCCGGAAGATTCCCTGTACCACTGGATGCATGCCACAGCCTGCTCGCTAGTCAATGGCTTCTGTAAAATGGCAGGATTACGCAGGAGCCGGTATAGTTCAAACCAAACCTGATCCGCAACTATCCAGGAATCCGGTTCTGCCAGGGCTTGATCTACAACTTCCCTGCATACCTGATATTCAGCACAGTCTCTGTTTATGGCATACAGTAGAATGTTTGTATCCAGGCTTTTCATACGTGCTCCCGGTCTTCATGAGCAAGAGAACGTAATTCATCACTTGGGACAGCAATATCACCACAGCTGTATACCGGCGGCTGCTCGGATATGTAGTTCTGGTCATCTAGTGGGTATCGGGAAAGCCAGAAATCAACAGCACTTCTGATCAGCTCACTGACTGGACGGTCGTGTAGTTGTGCGATTTTTCGCAGTCTGGAAAGTTGGGGCTCTGAAAAAAGTATTTGCATTCTTTGCATGTATACAGTATATACATGTAGGGAAAAATAATCAAGTATAATAGTATTTAATTGATAGCCCAGGCAAAAATAGAGAATCTCACACTGCTTACAGTAGATACATATATTCAGTTATATGATGTTAAGACGCTTTAATAGAGCCAGGTTGTTCTGTTGCTTAATAATCAGATATAATTCCTTAATAACCATAACTTAAAGAAAGGATTGGCAAATTTATACTCTTTTTTATACATACATAAAATTTTTACTTTTATTAACTTTTCTATACCTCTTTTCACAGATGAAGCATTGGTAAATCCGGTTTTTTCAAAAAAATCATTTGAATATATTTCTCTGCCGCCATGCTGTGCTACACTTTTCAGTACCTTAAGTTGGAAGTCAGTCAATTCTCCGAATATTCTTTCATATACTGCATTTTCGTGGCTGAAAATCAGTTCAACTGCCTTATGAAATGAATCATAGGTTATTGTATCTCCATGGGAAGACGTTGACCAAACAGCTTCACAAAATTGCTGAATATCTCCGGTTATCATATCGGTAATATCAAAAATTTTTTCAATGATCTCTTCGCTTATATTTCTTTTCCCTATTTTAAATCTTGTCTTTATGAATTGTACTAATAGATCATGCTCAACCGGACCCAGGGTAATCGGTATTGCTGACTTAAAAAAAGGGGAATCGATATCTGCAAAAACCAGTTCCATTTGGCTT
>CAZMOX010000249.1:0-2860 GCA_964567895.1 uncultured Spirochaetales bacterium
GATGGTTAATGTATGACACTGATGAAGGTGTTGATACTATTGGATATTGGACTAAACACTCCGAGCAATTGTCTGGAACTGTTGATTTTAATACATTAGAACTTATCTTAGGGAATACTGAAAAGGATGGGTTATTCAGTGTTACTTTCAGAAATTTGATGCGAAATAGTGATTTCTATTTTAAATTTTTTTCCAGATATGATGAGTTACTAAATACTGTTTTCACAACTAATAATCTTCGATTAGCTATTGATAACTGTTCTCTAATGATAAATGAGGAAATGGAAAGACATATTTCTAGGTGGAATGAACTAAATCCATATACTGGAAATACGTGGAGTAGGTCTGTTAATGATTGGAAGGATGAAATAAATATACTATATAGTTTTGCTGAGTTTCGCCCTGATTATGTAAAATCACATATAGAACAATTTAAAGATATTCACCCCCCCTTAGGATCACTTAGAATTGTAGGTGGTAATTTTGAACAAAATCTAGATGATTGGGATTTGGGGTGGACCCCTGATAATGTGGAACAGGATATAATAATAAATGATGATGGTAATATCGGACATATTAGAATTCTTCACGAAAAGGAAGATTTTTGGGATTCCGTAGCATTTGTACATGATAGTATCTATGTTTCCCAAGGTGAAGAAATTTCATTTACTTTTGATATAAGAGCCAACCGCCCTATGGTTGAAGGTGAACAGGTTAAGATAATTCTATTTGACCCGGAAACACTTGATACTGTTTTCTCATATACCTTTCAACCTGGAGTAGATTGGGAAAAAATGATTATAGAAACGGAATATACCAAACCAACCCTCTATGATGGAAGATTGCAATTTCGAGTAGGTAAACTCACTCAAGGTCAGGAATTATTTATTGATAATATTTACCTAGAAATAAGGGAGTAATGTTAATGTCAGTTATAAAAATGGTATTAAGCATAATAATTCTCTTTTGTGTAGTAACTATTCTTTCTTGCAGTACTTCAGAGGCTATCGAAGAAGTTGAACAAGAAAGCCTCTTAGCAACTAGTGATATGATTGTTATAAATGAGATTGCATCAACTGGGGATTATGAATTTATTGAATTGCATAATACTATGGATATTTCAGTTGTGCTGGGTAGTGGCTGGGTATTGGACGATGATGGGGCTGAGTATGAAGATGGGGCTAGAGTTTTTGTTGTTCCTGAAGGATTAATTATTCCAGCTAAGGGGTTTCTTATACTTTGCCCTTTTATGGAAGATGATGTTAATACGATTCTGAATAACAAGAGTATTCCTGATGATGCTATTATAATTCAATCTTTTTCCATAAATAATAGTGATACTATAAATTTATATTTCAACGAAGAAGTGATTGATTCAATTTCATGGAAAAATGATGTGAATACAATTGGCAGAAACCATGAACAAAACTTAGAAGTATCAAGATTATTAATACCAACTCCAGGTGATGAAAATACTGAAGAGTTTATATCCAATTATTCATCAACGATAGTAATTAATGAGATAAATTCTTCTGGAGATGATTATATTGAACTCTTCAATGCGGGAGAAGTAACGTATAACTTTGGTGATGGGATATGGACTCTGGAAGATATTATGAAAAATCCATTTATTACCATCCCGAACGATATTACTCTTCTACCTAATGATTTTCTTGTAATATATCCAAATAGAAAATCATCCCAAATCTCTTATAATGACAAATTATTTTCTTTTGATTCAGTTGATAGATTTGGATTGGGGGGGGGTGATTCGATTTATCTACGAAGAAATGGTGAAATTATTGAGTATCATGAATGGAATCAGCATGTAAATAGTGCAGGACGTTATCCTGACGGTAGTGAAAAGTGGGTTAATGATCTTAAGCTAACTTTTGGTTCAGAGAATGAAATGAACTAAGTTATGCAATTTCCTATTAAATATATTATAGCATTCATATTAGGCAACCAGCTAAGATTGATAAACCATTATTTTTAATTCTCCTCGATGCCAGTTCTACAGCGTCTACAATTTGCTGGTATCCTGTACACCGGCAAAGATTTCCGCGCATTCCTTTCCTTATTGCTTCTCTGTCAGGAGTTGGGTTGGCAAGCAGCAGAACATAGGCACTCATAACCATTCCAGGAGTACAAAATCCGCACTGAACAGCTCCTGAGTCAAGAAAGGCTTTTTGTATCGGATGCAGTGTCCCATCAGGATATTCCATTCCTTCAATGGTTATAATAGATTTTCCTACCATTTTGCTCATAGCCATCCTGCAGGATCGTATTGCCTTGTTATCAGCTGCGACGGTACAACTGCCGCATACACCCTTTTCACATCCATTTTTAGTTCCAGGTAATACAAGAACCTTTCTTAGATAGGTGAGCAGGGTCATGTCAAGTTGTTCGTCTGTAAGGGCTAATTCCCTACCATTTATAGTTATTGAGTTTGTGTTCATGCTAAATCCTCCGGGTCTAATACGATAGGTAGTTTTTTACAGCGGATTCCCGTTGCGTTGTATACGGCATTGGCAATTGCTGGGGCAATAAGCTCTGTTGCAGGTTCTCCGATACCTTTTGCCCCGGTAAGTGAATGGGGATCAGGATTTTCTACAATGATTCCGGTCATTTCGGGAAGATCGGTTGTTCTTGGAATTTTATATGTGTCAAAATTGGTAGTAATAACTTTTCCATCCTTCTGTTTGAAATGTTCCATAAGAGCCATTCCAACGCCCTGAGTTATTCCTCCATACATTTGCCCCAATATCATTGCCCGGTCAATTGCTTTCCCAATATCATGTGCAGCAACAATATTCTTTAAAGTGATTTCAACCAAGGCAAAATTAAAAAGAATTTGCCA
>CAZMOX010000250.1:0-2848 GCA_964567895.1 uncultured Spirochaetales bacterium
CCCACTCCCCCAGAAAATGTGCCCTTTTGTGGAAAATGTTCCCGGTACCGCAATAAAGATCAACTGATATAGCGTATTTCTCGATGTATATATTGTCATTTGAAGAATACAATTATTAAACAAAAACTTTAACAACAAGTAGAAAAAAATTAATATAATGGGATTTCAATTGCGATAATTACTGTGCCATAGTAAGATAAATATAAGATGGTAATGAGTAAATAGTTCCTCACTAAATGGTTCGAATCGCTTTTAAAGTGGTTGGTTTCAAAATGATGCTGGGGGAGAAAATGAATCAAGAAGAAGTATTGAGAGCAAAAAAGAATTTATCTGATCACGATTTAAATGTATTTAATACAGAAATGATTAAACATCAAAAAAGTACGGCATTGGCATATTTGTTATGGTTTTTTATGGGATCATTAGGAATACATAAATTTTATTTGGGGAAGGTTGGGTTAGGACTTCTGTATTTGCTATTGGGAGTTGCTGGCTGGATTTCTTTAATATCCAGTTTTTCTTTAGCCCTCACTGATAATTTAAACGGAGTTTATGGTGGAGTTACTCTTTATATTGTATGTTTTGTTATCTTAGGGATATTATTGTTTATGGACTTATTCACCATACCGAGACAGATTCGGGAAAGATACAATCAAGCAGAAATAGATGTTTTATCAAGTATGGGCAGTTGATTTAGAAAAAAGTATAAACAGAAACCGGAATGATCACTTCAATAACAGCTGAAATTAATGCTAGCCGCGGCTTGATGGTGGGGTGATGTAAAACTGGCTGAACAAGGAAATCGGATGGTGAGTAGGATATTGAGTCAATGAATGCTGAACCAATGAAGAGATTCCAAATCTCTGAAACAATATGTGGGGTGTGCTGCATTTTAAGATAGAGATTGATGAAATATACATTCTTTAAAAGAAACTTTCGTGAAGCAAGTTTAAATGAAGTAGAAATAAATTAGCCAATGGTTCAAGGTGATGTGTATCTTGTTGATGGTATAATTGTGGGGTGAGGTCACCTCAGCTATTATTAAGTCAAAACCTTACAACAAGTAGAAAAAAATTAATGTGATGGCATTTCAATTGCAGTAATCACTGTGCCATAGTAAGATAAAAACAGATGAAAATGAGTAAATAGTTCCTCACTAAATGGTTATACAAAGATAGGTATGTTGTTAGGGGGAAGAAAGTGAAAAAGAATTATGCCTTTTTTCTAGCGATTATAGTAGTAGTTTTGGTTTCTTCTTGCTCGTTATTTTATCCACCTGTTTATACCGTTTCCTTTGATACTAAAGGGGGAACAAAAATACCAAATCAAGTAATTTCAGAGGGAACTACTGCCAATATACCATCAATCCCTACAAAAAGTGGTTATGGCTTTGGTGATTGGTATTCTGATGCAGGATGTACAACAATTTGGGATTTTGCTACAGTGATTACTACAGATATGACTCTGTATGCTCAGTGGAAGCTTGTGGTAACACGATCTACGCTGATAACAATGATATCAAACGGCGAAGATGTAACCAAAGTAGATACTTCCACAATAACGGATATGTGCTGTATGTTTGATGGTGCATCATCCTTCAATCAGGATATCTCAGGATGGGATGTGAGCAGTGTCACGGACATGTGCGATATGTTCGATGAAGCATCTGCCTTCAATGGGGATATCTCAGGCTGGGATGTGAGCAGTGTCACGGACATGGACTTTATGTTCTATAATGCATCATCCTTCAATGGGGATATCTCAGACTGGGATGTGAGCAGTGTCACGTATATGTGGCTTATGTTCTGTGGAGCATCTGTCTTCAATCAGGATATCTCAGGCTGGGATGTGAGCAGTGTCATAGACATGGACGGTATGTTCTATAATGCATCATCCTTCAATCAGGATATCTCAGGCTGGGATGTGAGCAATGATATTTATCACAGTGATTTTTCAGGTGGAACATGCCCGCTTCTTGAAATATACCATCCTAACTGGTAATAGTTGTTCTTATTCAGCGGGTGAACGTGAATATCTGACAATTGACTAAACTAAAGTTCCCCCTCTGGTTTCGTACTGCGGTACTGGGTAGTGCGACCGGGCTTAGGTCGCTTTAATATATAGCAGGTGAGAATCCCACCGGTAAGGTTTTAGCCGTCCGCCTGGTAAAGGTTAACCGGCTGCCGGTAGTGAATGCAATACCATGTGCATTTTTCAAAATTGTACAAGTTTTAAGTGCGCGCTATAGGATATACAAGTGACTAATCACTTGAAAATAGTAGAATCTTGAGCCCTACCGATATATACATATTAAGATCAACTGGTATTCCGTAAGCCGAAGTTGCACACAGTATCCCATTCTTCGAAGTAAAGAACCAATCTTCAACCACCTTACGCTCATCTTTTGAGAGTCCGGCATGATAGTAGAAGATCTGGTCTTCCTGAAGCCGAAGACGAAGCCGGATAGCAGTCTGGACGGCTCTCTTTCTGGTTCCGCAGAATATGATAATGGGTCGATCCATCCCGGATTCCCGTAAAAAACATGAGTTTTAATATGATCAATTGTGGTGCGGGCAGCTGTTGCAGTAAATGCAGTAATTTGTCCAATATCCAGTTTATTCAAGACTTTTCCCAGATCCAGTTGGAAGGATGACAATCTGATTTCTGAAGGACTCCATTTGAATATGTTCTCCAAAAAATCCACATCCCTCCAGAATGTTGCTTATAACCAAACGCTGGAACGGGAAAAGTCCTGAAATATCGAATGTATCTCTAGCGGTTCTTGAAATAATATCAGGAGGATCAAGTACGGTTTCCTGATTGATGTGTGCACTGTCTGATTTTGTTT
>CAZMOX010000251.1:0-2847 GCA_964567895.1 uncultured Spirochaetales bacterium
ATCTCCGGAATTATATAAGTGAAATGCATACCCGCTATCCCCGGACGAATCGAATGGTTCTTCAGAATAGATACCGGATGGGTTTACAAAATAACTTCGAATCAGCATAGACCAAGTAATAGAATCTTTTTCATGATAGAGGTAGCCAACTCTTCCTGAACAATAAGCAGCTGGAATTCCAAATTTGAATAAATTTTCCGGCTGCATAAAAACAGCCGACACAGAATCTTTTATATGCATGCATGAGTTGGATTTTGGTCGATAATACCACCCAATTGGAGGTTCTCCCATCAAAGGGAGGATAACAGTACCGCCCTGACGAATTTGCATGAGATCCCAGGTTTCACTTATAACAGAAGGAAGTGGCGTGGTTTTAAGTGTTATTGTGTGTGTATAACCGCAGTACTCTACCATTTCATTTAGCTGTTCGCTGCGCTTGAATTGATGCAGTGGATTTACAGCTGGAGAAATTGTCCGTTCAATGGTAAGCTGCTGCTGTAATGTCGTGTAGTTAAATGTATCAAGAATCATATCAGTACAGAGGTGTATGGTTTGTGTTTGCGGTCTGGTTAAAAGGTAGTTTGCCGGATCCATTGCTCTTGGAAGAGAGTATGATTGTGCGGGATTACAACGATCCTGTATGCAGAACTGAATTTCAGGTGCGATCCAAACCCGTTCGCCGCCAATGTTCCAATTCTTGTCTGAAAGAAATTTGCTCCAGGATAAAGCATTGCTCCATGCTGGATGCATCCAGAGAATACTTTTGGACTTGTTAAAGAAGGGTTCGATAATTCTTCCCCCATGCTGCATGATAATAACCTTTGCCTGATTATCAAGTTCCAAAACTTCAAAAGGAAGAGAATTTTCCTGTAATCGAAGCACTGTTTCATAAAAGGAAATTGATGAGCCTGACATATCTATTTACATTTTAGGTCAGTAAAATCAAGGTTGTTCGTTATCAGATCATCCCAGTATTGTGAAATAGCAAAAAGAGCTGCATAGTGGGCTTCATTAGTTGATGAATAGGGTGTGAAAGTAATAACTGTCTGTTCGAGGATATTGGGCAATATTTTTCTGCTAAGAGATAGCTTGATTGCTTCTGATAAGTATTTCTCAAATATAGCGACAGACCCGGTTATGATAAGTTTTTCAGGGTTGAAAAGGTTAATAAGAATCGTACAGGCATCACCTATAAATTGACCAATTTCAAAGAGGGTGTCCCGTGCAAGCTTATCGTCATTGTCAGCAGCTTTTAGAATGGATTCAAAAGTCAATCCTCCTTCTTTCTGGTTATATATTTGTAGAGGAGAGTGTACCCCCTCCGAGAGGCGATCCCGAAAAATTCTTAAAATACCCGAGTGGGAAGTTACTGTTTCCAAACATCCGACATTTCCACAGCTGCAGCGGTAATTATTGTTGGCGCTGATAACATGGCCAATTTCTCCTGCAGTTCCATGCGTTCCCCGATAAATCTCATTATTAATAACAATTCCTGCACCTACACCTATCCCGAGGTACAATACAACAAAATTTTTAATATTCTTTCCTTGACCAAGCACTTTCTCACCATAAGAAATTATTCGTGAATTGTCTTCGGCATAAACTGGAATTTCCCTCCTTTTACAAATTTCCTTATTGATATCAACATGATCGATTCCGGGTAGTTGCAGACCGGATAGCCAGATATGTTTGGCTGTATCGATCATGCCAGGGACGGAAATGCCAATAGATGACAGGGATTTCCCTTGATCTTTCAGATCATTTTGAATAGATTTCAGTGGTTCTATAATTTGATTAATTAGTAGGTTTACATCATCCGACTGCAAAGCTTTGTCTGTGAATAGTATTTTTTCAGACCTGATAATTTTTTTAGTTGCATTAATTACAACAATTGTCATGCCTACATTGCTTATGGAGGCACCAAGTGAATATAAGTATGCAGGGTTCAATTCATATATATAAGAGGGGCGTCCGCTTGCTGAAAATGATTTTCCCGCTTTCCTGATTGACCCCAAATCTTCAAGAAATTTAAGTACTTTTGATACTTTCAATAGACTCAAATTGACATCAATGCTAATGCTTTGTCTGGTAGGGAGATCCAGCAATTGAATACTGCGGAGAATTTTCAAATCACTTTTGGTAAGGTTTTCCATATGTAGCACCTCCGGTATGAAGAATCCTATGCAGTATCACAATAGGAAGCATGTTTTGTCAAGCTCAAGTATTTTCACTTTAATCATATATAAGATTAATATGTTTCCAAATTTTTCTTATTAAGTAAAATATAACATAAAATACCTCAAGAATGTGAGAATATTATTTTATATAAGCATAAAATGAATGTAAATATAAAAGTTTTGATTGACCTGCTGTAAAATTCATTATATTATGAACATAAGTAAATTGCAGGATGGGTATTTATGATACGTGTAGGATTGATTGGAGCTGGTTATATTGGAATGGTTCACCTTGAGCAGTTAATTCGTTTGGGCGGATTGAAAGTTGTCTGGGTTGTGGATAGTAATCTGGATATGGCAAAAAGAGCTGCCGCTAAATACGGAATAGAGAATTATTCAACTGATTACAAAGATATTGTAAATAATGCAAAGATTGATGTTATTCATAATTGCACTCCCAACAAATATCATTTTAATATTAACCGGGAAGCCTTGATAAATGGTAAGCAGATTCTTTCAGAAAAACCTCTTGCCATGACAGTTGCGGAAGCTGAAGAGCTTTGGAATCTTTCTGTGCAAAAGAATACGGTTACAGGAGTGGATTTCTGCTATAGATATTATCCAGTTGTTCAGGAAGCTGCAGCACGGATTCAAAAAGGTGAATTAGGCG
>CAZMOX010000252.1:0-2828 GCA_964567895.1 uncultured Spirochaetales bacterium
ATTTTTTCCTGAGTTGCCTCATCACTTTGAAATTCTGCTTTCAGCTCCCCGTCAGCAACCACGAGTAAACGGTCTGATATTCCGATAACCTCAGGCAACTCGGAGGAAATAAAAATCACGCCTACACCAGTGGACACAAGCTCCCCTATTAATTCATATATAGCCTGCTTGGCTCCTATATCGACACCTCTTGTCGGATCATCCATAAGAAGGACTTTCGGAGACAGCGCAAGCCATTTACCGATTACAACCTTCTGCTGGTTTCCTCCGCTCAGGTTGTTAACGATATGCTGCAACCCTGAAATTTTAATACGAAGAATATCTACATATTTCGATGCAAGACTCCGTTCCTTCGATTTTGAAAGAAACTGATTGTTCGACAGCTCTTCAATGCTCGCTGCACTTAGGTTTTCTTTGACGTTCTTTTTCAGAAACAATCCCTGATTTTTTCTGTCTTCCGGGATTAACCCTATACCTGCATCAATTGCAGCGTTGATATTTTCAATCTTCAACTTCCTGCCGTTCATGATTATCTCACCGGTAACTTTCGGATCTGCCCCGAATATTCCTCTAACGATTTCTGTCTTACCGGCGCCTAGTAGTCCACAGATTCCAAGAACCTCTCCAGATTTCAAGTTAAAAGAAATATCGTGCA
Source organism: uncultured Spirochaetales bacterium (assembly GCA_964567895.1). GTDB lineage: Bacteria > Spirochaetota > Spirochaetia > JABMQR01 > JABMQR01 > JABMQR01. The sequence goes on from CAZMOX010000252.1 coordinate 656, forward strand.
TTTTCCCGGGACTCGACAGATTCTTTACTTCAAGAACAACCTTACCCATTTCAGCTATTTTTCTATCATAGATATTTTCGACTTCTCTGCCGACCATTAACCGAACAGCTTCTTTAGGTGTGATCTCATCAACCGAGTATGTACCGACCGATTTACCGTCCCTCATTACGCTAATCGTATCCGAAATCTCAAAAACTTCTTCTAGTTTATGTGATATAAATAGTACACTGAGGCCTTCATTTCTCAATTTATTTATGCATTTGAATAATTTTCTAATTTCATTTTCTGTTAGAGCAGATGTAGGCTCATCCATTATTATCAATTTAGATTCATTCCTTAGCGCTTTAACAATTTCAGTAATCTGCTGTTCACATACATTCAAGCTGTTTATTTTTCTCGAAGGATCGAGTTTGAAGTCAATACTCTCTAACAATTCAACCGTTCGGCTGCGCACAGTTTTCCTATCTATAATATTAAGCCTATTACAGGGTTCATTTGCAATAAAGACATTGTCTTCAACCGTTAAATGCGGAGCAAGATTAAACTCCTGATAGATCATCGAAATACCGACTTTCTGAGAATCAATTGTATTGGAAAAGCTGACTGCGTGGTCTTCAAAAATCATCACACCCTCATCCTTAATCAAAGCACCGCTTATTATCTTCATTAATGTAGATTTTCCGGCACCGTTTTCACCAAGGATAGAATGGACTTCACCTTTTTTTATTTGAATATTAACATTATCCAAAGCTTTTACACCTGGGAAATATTTAGATATCGATGTTAACTCAAGTAAAATGTCATTCATGCTATTTCCCTTATAAACACCGGGGCAGAACTTTATACTCTGCCCTGGTAATACACCTAGTGAACCTCTTTAAGATATTCGTCAATATTATCTGATGTAACTACGTTGGTGCCTGTTCCAACAATTTCATCAACACTCTCACCGTTGATCTTGGCAACAAGCTTTTCAACAACAATCTGGCCTTCTTTATACGGTAGCTGAGCAACTGTTCCCTGGATATAACCATCCCGAATTAGAGTAGGAACAGGTTCGAAAATATCGAACCCAAATACTATCTTTTCTCCAGGACCATAGCCTGCAGATTTCAGACCTTCGGCAGCTACGTTAGGGCCGCTTACACAATAGAAAGCATCGATATCAGGATATTCAGTTAAAAGATTCTCCATTAGCGGAAGACCCTGTTCAAGTGAGTCTCCGTGTGATTCTTTTGCAACAATTTTTATGCCGGGATATGCTGCAGCAGCTTTTTCGAACCCTTCGATTCTCTGATTTAGATTAAGCGCAGTTAACCCACCTGTAAGTATTGCAACCTTACCCTTACCATTCATCATCTTGATAAGCGCATCAGCGCCCTGATTACCTGCAGCAACATTATCAGTTCCCACATAGAAAAGTCGTCCACTTTCCGGGGCATCAGTATCAAATGTAACCATCTGGACACCCTGCGCAAGTCCCAGTTCTACGTACTTCTTGATTGCATCGGGATCATTCGCCGCAATTGCGATTCCGTCTACACCCATGGCTAGATAATCCTCAATTATCGAAATCTGCCCGCTAGCGGTTGCACTCTGAGGTCCGTGAAAAAACGCGGTTACTCCCATTTCTCTAGCCTTGTCTTCCATACCCTTCTCAAGGTCAGCCCAGAACGGATGCCCAACCGATTTGGGGATAAGAACGATTTTCAGCTTCCCATCAGATTCTTTCTGGCCGGCTGCACACAAAGTACCTGCTACAATCAGAAGAACAAATGTAGCAACAAATAATTTTTTTAAAAGTTTCATAAAAAACCTCCTGTAGTTATATTTAAATAAAGCATTTATCATGCCAAAAAAACAAATATTAGTTTAAATCTGTAAATATAGAGTAAAATACAACTATTCAAACATTATTTTGTGGACAAATTATGGTTTTACCCATACAATTCCTTATTCTATTCAGCAGGCTTTGGGTAATGGTTACCCAAGTCTGTAAATATTGGGTAACATGGTAACATTTGAGAAAACAATTCTGCTGGTAGACGATAACATCAGTATCTATAAAAGCTTATCACCTCTTCTGCTTGAAAAGGGAATTAATTGTCTATATGCCGGCAACTATGAAGAAGCTGCTCGGCATTATGCATCATCATCGATAGATTTAACCCTG
>CAZMOX010000253.1:0-2812 GCA_964567895.1 uncultured Spirochaetales bacterium
GAGAGCCAGGTTGGACATACAATAACTGATGCAGAATTCTCTAGTGTAATAATGCAGGAAACTGGTATGACCATTGAAGATTATCGTACAAAAACCAAACAAAACTATATTGTTCGAACGTATATCATACAAGAAAAAAACGATATGGTGAATAATATACCTGGCCCAGCAGAAGATGAAATTAAAAATTTTCATAAAAAAAATGCTGCAAGCTTTATTAATCCCGAATACATTAAATTAAGTCATATATTTATAAGTAAAAGTGATCCTGCAATCCCGAATCCGAAAGAGAAAGCTGATACGGTATATCGTCAATTTGAATATGGTACGAAAACTTATGATGCATTGGTATTAGAATTTTCTCAGGATGAATCTTCTAAATTTCTAGGCGGAGATATTGGATGGTTTGCCATTGATGATTCCGTTAGCAGACAAATTTTTAATGATACATTTTTAGATGCGGTATTTATGCTGGAAACTGGTGATGTATCCAAAGTGTTAGAATCAAAAACAGGATATCACATTGTTAAGATTCTTGATCATACCTATCCAAAATTACTATCGTTAGAAGATCCGTTAAGTCCTGACAATACTATGACAGTGAGACAATATATTAGTCAAACGCTTTATGTTGAAAAACAACAGGAAGTCTTCTCAGCTGCAGTTTCTGAACTTGTTAAAGAATTACGGTCAGAAGCAGAAATAACAATTCTTCTATAATAAAGGCAGGACAGACTTGTCCAGATTATGAGTTCAAGACATAAAGCTAGAGAATATGCTTTGAAAGCGATATTCACACTCGATTTTCACAATAATCTTACACAATTGAATACTATTGAATTCTTTCCTACTTTAAATGAGAAAGAAATTTCTGAACTGAAAGATGAGACAGGGATATATGTTAGATATTTAGTAAGTGGGACTATTGAGAATATTACGAGTATTGATAAATTAATTGTTAAATACTCAAATAATAGAACTATTGATAAAATACATCGAGTAGATAGGTGTATTTTACGTATTAGTCTATTTATGATGCTTTTTCAAAAAAACTTATCTCCCAATGTTGTGATAGATGAGGCAGTAAAATTATCTCAGGAATATAGCAGTGATATAAATTACAAATTTATAAATGGTTTATTAGACTCTATCCGTAAGAAGGAATTATGATTACATTAAAAACAGAGATACAGATTGATGGGATTAGAAAATCCGCTAAAATATTAGGTTCATTACACCGTGAATTAAGCGGTTTACTGAAAGTAGGTATGACAACAGAAGAAATTGATAAATTTTGTTATGATTTTATAGTTGGGCACAATGCAGTTCCAGCATTTTTAGGTTATATGGATTATCCAGCTTCAGCCTGTATTTCTATAAATGAAGAAATTATACATGGTATACCTGGTAAACGGGTTTTAAACGATGGAGATGTTGTGAGTATAGATCTTGGAGTAATTTTAAACGGATACTTCAGTGACGCAGCTCAAACTATTATCATTGGTACTGCTAATCCTGAAACAAAAAAACTTGTAGAGGTTACAAAGGAGTGTCTTGATGCTGCAATTAAAGCGGCTGGCACAGGAAAACGTATAAATGATATATCCAGAGCCGTATTTAATCATGCAAACAAAAATGGCTATGGTGTGGTACGTGAATATTGCGGGCATGGAGTGGGGTTGGCATTGCATGAAGAACCGCAAATTTCTAATTATGTAAGTTCAGGACAAAACCCAAGAATTAGACCGGGTATGGTACTTGCTATCGAACCAATGGTTAACATGGGTTCAAGAAAGATAGTTCATTTAGATGATGGTTGGACAGTTATAACCGCTGACTCCCTTCCGTCAGCTCATTGGGAGCATACAATCGCGGTACATAAGGATCACATAGAGGTGTTGACTGCTTTTTAATATCTTTCATGTGAGGTGATTTATGACAAAAAAAGATTCTCTAAAAAGTAGCAGCTTAAAAACGCTATTTATTGTGTTATTAGTATTAGTTACAGGTAGTATTGTTGCAGTAGGCTTATATACACCAATATCTGGGAAACCTGAGGTTGAACAATACTCTACCGGACAACTGCGGGAATTACCCGAGGAGCAAACTTCAGATATTGCTAATGTTGTTAATCTGCAGAACTCATTCAATTCTGTTGTTGAGTCTGTACTTCCTGCAGTTGTTGAAATTGATGTAACTCAAACAATCGTAAGAGATAACAGCAAAACATTTGGCGGATTGCCCTGGTTTTTCGGGAATCCTGATTCAGGTGAATATGAAGCTGATAGTCTTGGCTCGGGTGTCATCTTTAAAAGGGTAGATGATTCCTTTTATGTGCTGACAAACCACCATGTTGCTGGTGAAGCCGATCAAATTGAAGTAGTTCTTTCAGATGAACGTTCATACACTGCAAATTTAGTTGGAACCGATCCACGAAGAGATTTAGCTATAGTAACGTTTACAACAGAAGAGCGGGATATTTCAGTTGCACCACTTGGCAATTCAGAAAATTTAAAAGTTGGTGACTGGGTATTAGCTATGGGAAGTCCATTTGGATTTTTTTCGAGTGTGACAGCGGGAATTGTAAGTGCCTTGGGTCGATCCGGACAAGAAATAAATAATTTAAATGACTTTATTCAAACTGATGCATCGATAAATCAGGGAAATTCCGGAGGTCCGCTTGTTAATATTTGGGGCGAAGTTATTGGGATAAATACCTGGATAGCAGCACCTACCGGAGGAAATATAGGATTAGGTTTTTCCATACCGATAAATAATGCTAAAGAGATAATTGACGAAATCCTTGAATTTG
>CAZMOX010000254.1:0-2807 GCA_964567895.1 uncultured Spirochaetales bacterium
TCTTGTCAATCCCCTTATGACTGTTTTAGCCATAGGTAATGGTATGATGCTTACTTAAATAATACCATTTTGATAACAAAGGATAAAAAAATTCTGGAATATGCAAAATCCGGTTTTCTTAAAGCCATTGGAATATAAACAGTTCGTTTTTGACAAACCTGAAATGATCCAGGTTGCCAGGGAAGCCCTTTTCGTAATACCGATACTTATAATGAACCCGTGAATCAGGACACCGAAAAAGAAGATCCTTTATATGCATTTAATGAGATCAGCTTAAAATAATCAGTATTCTACAACAATTAAATACTTGTTATATCAGTATATCAGATATTACAAAGAGCACAAAAAACCTCTCATTCCGGCTATACTTCCACCGAAAATGTTTTTGTGGAATCGATACCGGGTACCAAAGATTTGCCAGCTCAACACCCACTCTTCTTATTCCTTTACCCATAAACAACTACCACCCCACTCCCCAGAAAATGTGTCCTTTTGTGGAAAATGTAACTGGTACCGGAATCACCCAGGGGTTTATTCTTTCTATTAGAAAAATTTCCGCACTTCTCCTCTACCTACCAAATTAGAAAATAACCTATAATTATTTTTTGTATATTGTATTCTACCAGCCACGATTGCAGGGTGAATATTATGTTTTACTGCATATGAGATCACTTCTTTTTGTGAAACAATTTCTTGTTTATCTAAGCTGAATCCTAAGGGAATGAGAATTTTTTCGGCAAACTCATCTGCTTCTTTTTCAATATCATCATCTTCTTGTGAACCACGTAAAGACATGTCATCTGTAATGTAATTTCCCTTTTTTAAGTGCAATTTAATATGTCCTAATTCATGGAATAAATTGAACCAAAAGTTATCAATCCTATCATATCTAAGGGTCAGTCCTATAATAGGTTGACCTTCTGTTGATATATATGCAACACCATCAAGATATGTATTTTTATAATGATAAATGATGGATAGAATGATGCCATGTTTTTGCAAAAATTCTTTGGCAAGTTTTGGTCCCTCATCTAGAATGCTTAATTTCACTAAAGTATTAAGAAAGTTATCATCAATGATATCTTCAGTATACTTTAAGTGTATATCTATTTTCGAAGAGTTATGAAGTAAATGTAATATCCACCCTTGTATTGCATAAGGATTAATTTTTGCATTAAGTCTTGTTGATTTACTAATTCTAAATTTAAACTCAGGAACAGCAAACCCAAATCCTATTCTATATTTTAAAGTTTTTATCAATTCTTCTGCGTTATCAATGATTTTTTTGATATTTAATCCTTCAAATGCACCATATTTTTTCATTTCTGCTATGGGAAACAAGTCATAATCAATATCAGAATCCTCTTCCAAACTACGTATCTCTTTATTCTGAAGCAAAATGTCCGCAGATATACCTAAATGCTCATTAAGTGCTCTTATCATCTTTAAGCTTAGATCACGTTTTCCTGATAAGACCTCAGATACTTTAGAACGATTTCCAATAAGAGGAATTAAATCTTTTTGTGTTAATCCCTGTTGATCCATCCTAAACTTGATCGCACTTACTGGATCAGGAAAGTCAATTGGATATTCTTCTTCTTCATACTTTTCAACAAGAGTAATTAATACATCTCTCACATCAGCTTTTTCTGATTCTTCTTGAGCATCAAAAAAAGAATCAATTATATCTAGAGCGTCATTATAATCCTTTTCGCTTTTAATAGGTTTTATTGTAATGCTCATAATTATACTTCCTCAATATCAATCTTATCATATTCTTTGTGAGTTCCGATAAAGCGTATATATACAATACTTGCTATATAGTTCACTCTAATAATTAATCGGAACCTGTTTCCTAGGATGTTGAATATAACAATATCTTTTCCAACATTCCTTGATTTCGAATGACTTTTTTTGACATCAGTCGGAGAATCCCATTTTACATGTTTAACCTCCCAATACCATGCATCAAGATGTGATTTAACTTCAGGATTCTTTTCACTGTAATCATTTAATGTCTTCCGTAAAATAATTCTCATTTATGTTAAGTCTACCTCTAAATTCAATTAATGTCAAACATATTGTTCCCATTTTGGGAACTTTGTTTATTTCCCTCCCTGGGAACATTACCTTTTCAGTGCATCCATGCCGGGCACCCTCGATCGCCATCCCAAAATCTCAAAACTGCTATCTCATTTTCAAAAAACAACTTATACACTCCCCCTAGCTCCAAAAATTGCATAAACTTGTAAATCGTGCCTAGCACTGGCGTCTTTTCGCTGTATATGTCGATATATAAACATTTAGGTTTTATTATTCGTAATATATGGCGATTTATAGATATCGATACTCTAAAAATGCAAATTGAGACGGTGATTCTTTTGTATCTCTTCTATACGGTCCTTTGGGATCTCAACCTGTGTAGCAATATCACTCCAGGAGGAAACAGCTTCACACACTTCATTGACTATTTCGATCTCTCGACCCCGTATCATCTGTGCGAACTTGGCAGTTTCTGTAAAATCTTTTACCATAAAATCGTCCCTTTTTCCATTCATGCTCATCTGATGTTGCCCTGTCCAAGCTCCTTGGGGTTGATAGTTATAGGAGACATCATAGGCCGGGGAAAGAGACCATCGGCCTCTTTTATCCATAAGAAATGCGATATTCTTTACATGGTCATCCTGGTTCCGTGCGATGATATTGAAGGTAATCCTTCTAAATAGTTCTTCTCGTGATTCTGGAGACAACTTCAAACGATGCAAGGCCAAAAAGGCATCTTCATAGCTATGTGCTGCCGCCTGATT
>CAZMOX010000255.1:0-2806 GCA_964567895.1 uncultured Spirochaetales bacterium
TTCCCATAATTGAGATCCCATTGGTAATCATTAAAAGTCGTCCATACCCAGGCGTTCAGCTCTTTTTTCCATGAAAAGCTCCCTTTCCTAACTTGCGGGAAAATATCCCGCAAGCTACTGCTATACTCCTCAACTTCAGTATGATCAGAAAATATGAAATAAAATTTACGGTAGTAAAGATCTCCTAATGCTGCTTTACGAGCCCAAATATGCTTATCTGAGGTGTGATTCAATACAAAATCCAAAGATAGTGCTATACCTGAATCACGCAAAGCTTTCGATAAGCTTCTCAGTTCATTACTAGAGCCTAGTCCTTCAGAAAAAGTCCGATAATCTGATACTGCATATCCCCCATCGCTCTCCCCTTGAGGTGATGCGTAAATTGGCATCAAATGCAGATAGGTTATACCAAGTTTTTTGAGATAGTCTATTTTTTCTATCAACCCAAGGAAGTTTTCTGCAAATAAATCTACGTAGCACACAGCTCCAACAGCTTTTTGTGATAAAAACCAATCCGGCTGCTCATTGCGTTTATTATCATTTTCCACCAGTTCGTCAGAACGGTCTATAAAGGCACTCCAAATGTCACCTATGAGATCCTTAAGAAAAATATGGAAATCATATTGATTTCCATACAACTCAAGCAGCAACTGATAGAGTCCAGGGAAATGAGTTAAAAATCTTTTTTTGAATATCCCCCAGCGTTTATGTCCACTGTTTACAAGAGATAACTTCTGAATTATTCTATCAGTTATCAAATTGCACTGATCCATTTATTTTATCCTTTTACTGAACCAGCCATTACCCCCGAACAAAAAACCTCTGCAGTGCGAAAAATGTTGCAAGCGGAATCAACACTATTTAATAGCTCCTTCCACCATACCCTTGATAATAAAACGCTGAGCAAAGAGATAGAGAGCAATCACCGGTAAAATGGCTAAAAGAGTTGAGGTAAGAATCAAATCCCACTGTTTCAAATACGCTCCGGCAAAAGAGGTTACAGCGATGGGAATGGTCTGTACGGCTCCGCTGGACCCCAACACAAGCAAGGGGAGAAGGTAGTCGTTCCAGATCCAGATGCCGTTCAGAATCAATACAGTCACAATGATGGGCTTTAAAAGGGGAAATACGATCTGGAAAAAAATCCGCTGATGGGAACAACCATCAATGGTAGCAGCTTCTTCAAGTTCATAGGGAATATTCTTAATAAAACCATGAAAAATGAAGATGGAAAGAGACGAACCAAAACCAAGATATGCAAAAACTATACCAGGAATAGTCCCCAAAAGCTTGAAATTAAGAAAGTCACCTAACACTCTCATCCACCTCACTAGTGGATACATTATAACCTGGAAGGGTATAACCATAGCTGCCACGAAGATCATAAAGATCCACACAGCCCAATTTTTATGATTTCTCACAAGAACCCAGGCTGCCATTGAAGAAAAGACAACAATAATCACCAAGGAAAAAAAAGTAATCAGAAAACTATCAATAAAGGCACCTGGATAATCTACTGTTTTGTTATTGAAAATAAAAGAGATATTAGTCCAGAGCTGTCCCCAACTTGAGGGCAGTGCTATAGCATTAAAAATAATTTCCCGTGATGTTTTAGCGGAATTTAAAACCACCATAGCAAAAGGTACCATAAAAAGGATAAATAGGATTATGGTTGCAAATTCCAGAGAGATCTTCCCTATAAGGCGCGCTCTCCCTCCTACACCTTTCTGATTTATCAAAATTTTATTTTTTTTATTGATATTCCAGATCATCACATTTCCACCTCTTTCCTTTTATTTACAGTCACTTGTATCAATGCGACGATCACCAGAGCCACAAACAATACAACAGCTTTTGCCTGCGATAGTGCCATTTTATTTGCTGTAGCCGTGTCATAAATATTCATAGCCAATAATTGACTGGCTTTAACCGGTGTTCCCATAAAACGGGTTGCCGGTCCACCATTAGTTAAAGTTAAGTTCATATCAAATTGTTTGAACGAGGTTGTCAAAGTCAGAAAGAGAGAGATAGTGAAGGCATTGGCCATCATAGGTATAAGAATGCGGATTACCCGGGTCATGTACTTGGCTCCATCTACCTGGGCTGCTTCCATCAGGGAAGCGGGAATACTTTGAATGGATGCTACATAAATCAGCATCAGGTATCCTGAGTACTGCCAGGTATTGACTGCTGACATAGCCCAAATCACGGTTTCCGGATGACTCAGGAAGGAAGTTTGCATAAAACCGATAGCCAAGTTCTCTCCCATGGTAACAAAAACGTTATTAAATAAAAATTGCCAAATGTAACCTAATACGATTCCACCTATCAAGTAGGGAACAAAAAAACCTGCACGGTAAAAGTTCCGGAATTTCAGATTACTTGTTACAATGAGAGATAAAGCAAAGCTAACCACGTTAACTAAAATTACATTGATAGCGGTAAAACCCATGGTAATGACAAAAGAGTGTGTGAAATCCGGCGTGGAGAACAGATTCATATAATGTTCAAAACCGATAAAATTGATATTTGGACTTACTCCGTTCCAATCGGTCATAGAGTAATACAGCCCAAAGAAAAAAGGCACCACGATAATCATAATAAATGCAAAAACCGTGGGGAATAGAAATAGAGTATTTATTAAACGCTTATTTTTCATACCGGCGAACTCCTGACAATACTAAATGTGATAATCTTTCACAATTGATAAAAAAAACGCGCAGTCAATATGACTGCGCGTATCGATTTAATCTTTTACATATTAGGCAGACCTGCTAGAGCAGTTTTCATGTCAGCCACGAACTGA
>CAZMOX010000256.1:0-2792 GCA_964567895.1 uncultured Spirochaetales bacterium
TATAAATTCGGCATGGGGGCGGCTCTCTCAACTCTCATTTGTCAAACAGTGGTAGCGGTATTTGGGAGCGGAATGAAAGCCGTTTTGTCCCCCTCAATACTCACCTGGATGAATGCTTTTGTAGGAGTAATATTGATAGGGATGGCTATTTGGCCTTTTATGCAGGCTTTTCTGCGGGAAAGATTACGGGAGAGGTCTTATTAATAACAGCAAAACTTTGCATTTATAATTCAGATTTTTTGCTTATTACTAGACTTGTGGATGATGTTAATTACCTCATGAGATTAATAACCGGGGATACAGTAACGCTGATTATCGACCTGATTGTTTTTATATTTTCTGTAACGATTGTTTTTGTTCTGTCACCGATAATTGGTTTTATCCTACTGGGTATAGTGGTAATATATGTCTTTTCCTATCGTTATTTTGTCAAGAAGATAAAAAGCGCATCATCATACAGATTTATTTATGATAAAATTGCAGGACGCCTTGAAGAGACCGTTTCCGGAGCACGCCATGTACGAATCTACAACAAGGAAATATGGGGAAAGATCTGAAAAGATTGTATCGGGATTATTTAAAACCCTTCAAAAAACGTATTCTTCTTGCTATATTTTTTACCAGTATCTGGAGTCTTTTTCCTTACGGCACAGCCTTGCTTACCAAATACCAGGTAGATGAAGTGCTCAAGACTGATACAAATCTTGATCCTTCATATATTGCACAGCAGCTCCCTCTGTTCTGGAATTATGTTTTCATGCTCTTTGGCCTCTGGACCATATTTGTAGTATGCAACTGGCTAAAAAACTGGCTGATTCTCGGAGTGGGTCAGAAAATGATATATTCTTTACGAGAGCAGCTTCATAAAAAACTTCAAACCCTGCATATAGGATATTTTGAGCAAAATGAATCCGGGAAAATTGTCAGCCGTGTATTAGATGATGTAAAAACAATAAGAGAGTGGTCAACAAATCAATTTCTGAATTTATCAGCCAGTATTCTCCGTCTTATTCTTGGCCTGATAATTATATTTTTCATGAACTGGAAATTTTCTCTATTAATTGTAATCTCACTTCCCGTATATGCATGGGCTTTTCAAAAAATAAGACCAACGATTCGTAAAATAAGTATAGCTATCCGCAGGCTAAATGCTGAAATGTATGCACTATCTGCTGAAAGAATTTCAGGTGTTAGTGTGGTAAAAGCATTTTCACAGGAAAAACGAGAAAGAAATTCATTTGCCCATAAAATGAATAACTATGTTCGCTTAGCAATGCAAATGATATTGCAGCAGCAGAAATTAAGTTTGTTTGCCGGATTAATTACATCAGTTATTTCTGGGGTAATTATTTATCTGGGTGTATTAAGTGTTAAAAGTAATACCATGTCTTTGGGTGATATTATGGCATTTATTCTGATACTTCCAAACCTTTTTTCTCAAGTTAATGCATTAATTACAATAATGACCTCATTGGAAGCTGTTTTTGTGGTAATACACAGAGTTTTCAATCTTCTTGACGAACCTGAAAATGTTGTTCCGGGTCGAATCAGTTTAGATGGAATGACCGGAAAAGTTCATTTCGAAAACGTCTCTTTTCACTATCCAGGACAGAAAACTAACGCCCTTACGAACATAAGTTTTCATATTGAAAAAGGTCAGAAAGTAGCGTTAATGGGACCGTCAGGCTCAGGAAAAACGACAATTTTTCAACTCGTATGCAGATTTTATGACCCCCAGGAGGGTAGTGTTCATATGGGTGGGGTAAATTTAGTTGATTCGGATCCTAAATCCGTACGCCGGCATGCTTGTATGGTTCAGCAGGAACCTTTTGTTTTTTCAGGAACAGTTGCTGATAATATTGCATACGGTTATCTGGACGCCTCACCTTCCATGATAATGCGTTCGGCGAAGCAGGCGGAGCTTCATGAATTTATTATGACTATGCCCATAAAGTATGAAACTGAAGTCGGGCGTAGTGGAATCTCTTTATCGGGAGGGCAAAAACAACGGCTTGCCCTTGCAACAGCTCTACTTACTGAACCGGAAATTCTTCTTCTTGATGATACTACCAGTGCTCTTGATGCAGAAACAGAGAAAAGAATCAGATCAACACTCAATAATGTTCTTAAAGAACATACAAGTTTATTAATTACTCAACGAATAGCCACTGCACGAAGCTGCGATAAAATCATAGTATTGGAAAATGGGGAAATAACCCAGGAAGGCACACATGATGAACTCAAAACCCATGATGGATTTTATAAGAGAATATTTGATCAGCAGAAATCAATGTAAATGTGAAACAAGGAGAACAACTAGTGAGATTTTTTAATAATAAGAAAAAAGATCAACATAATGATGAGACATTAAAAGATGAGTTTATGGAAGCCTCTGATATTGGAGATCCAAAATCGGTAAGTAAAGTAGACACAGAGGTACGGGGTGTACTGAACGAGGCAAACAAATCCGATATCCATGACATTTTAATGATTGACCAGGGTCGCTGTCCTTCCTGTCACGGCCGGTTAGATAAATTTGTTTTCACGGTTGTTTGTCCTTCATGTGGATGGTTTAAACATAAGGCTCCGGATAAAGGACAAAGCCATGTCTTTCTTACCAATGGCAAGGAGGTTGTCTGTGATTACGTTCACCGGGGAAAGACTGATTATCTCTGCATAAAAGAGGGGATTGTTATTTCGGAGATTACAAAATCGAGTATTTTTAATATTGATTTTATCTGGGAAAAGAATGAGTTGGAAAATGCCCGGAAGCAATCTCAGAAATCATTAGG
>CAZMOX010000257.1:0-2786 GCA_964567895.1 uncultured Spirochaetales bacterium
CGGAGATACGCAGAAAAGCAAGCAGGATTGTGAGACTATCGCTTTCTACCGGTTAGCAGCACGGTTGAAAAAAGAATTTCCGGCATTGCCGGTGATGCTGCTTCTGGATGGCTTGTATCCACAAGGACCCTTGATGGAATATTGCCGAGGAAAAAAGTGGCAATTTATGATCGTGCTGCAGGATGGATCGTTAAAAAGCATGTGGGAAGAATTTGAGGGATTGAGAAGATTTGAGAAACATAATAGCTTGGAGTGGAAATGGGGGAACAGAAGACAACGATTTGAATGGGTAAATGACATTGAATATTACTATGGTACGGGGGAAAAGAAAAAACTCATCCTTCATATGGTTATCTGTGAAGAGAGCTGGGAGCAGATTAATGCAGAGGGAAAGCTTGTCTCTAAATCCAAACGCCATTGCTGGATATCCAGCAAACCTTTAACTGCAGGGAATGTTCACGAACGCTGCAATTTGGGTGCGCGTTACCGATGGGGCATTGAGGAAGGTTTTCTTGTTGAGAAACATCAAGGGTATCACTATGAGCATTGTTTCTCCTATAACTGGAATGCAATGCGCGGGTATCACTATCTCATGCATCTTGCCCATCTATTTAATATTCTCTCCTGTTTTTCCGTATCTTTGATTGAAAAAGTAAAAATTTATGGTATACGGGGATTCATCAAATTTATTCGTGAAACACTCTCAGCCCCTTGGCTGGATCCGGAAGTGGTAAGGAAACTTCTCTCCCGCCCTTTTCAGCTCAGACTGGTGTAAGCACGTTTCTGAATATACTTCTGAATATACTTATTCCCATAGGATAGCTATCTCTTTAACTTATTTGGAGGGAAAATTATGTAGCAAAGGAGCATCCTCGAGTGGGGTTTGCTGATATCGTACTGTCAGAAAGATTGAAATCAGATACTAATCAGACTGGTTTTTCCTGATCTCGTCCAATTTCCCTGTTTTTTGAGAGATAAAAAAAATTCATGCGTCAGCGCTGAAGCGCTGCACAATTTGATTGACATTTAGCTTCCTTCGTACTACAATTTTTGGTTATAACCTTATTACAATATTTTTATGGTTTTTACGCTGTTAGTCTAACAGCTTGATTTTTTAGGAGGTGTAATTATGAAGAAAATTACAAGACTGGTGATGGTTCTTGGAATAATGCTGCTAGTATTACTTCCAGTTTTCGCTGGTGGAGCAGAAGAAGCAAAAGAGGCTGAAGCTCCAGCTGAAATGGTTGTTGAAGAGGGTGGACCTACAAACAGCAATCCATTATCAGATGTACGTGTTCGAAAAGCGATCGCTTATGCGATTGACATGGATACTATTGCAGATACCTTACTTGAAGGTATGGCTATAGTTGCAGACAGTCAGATTCCGAACGGCTCATGGAAGGCTCCAGGCTTGGAACCCTATAGTTATGATCCAGACAGAGCAAGAGCTTTACTGAAAGCTGCTAACTGGGACGAAAGCATTGTTTTAGACCTGGTTTATTACTACGCCGACCAGTTGACTGCAGATCTTATGACAGCAGTTCAGGCTTATCTTGCAGACGTTGGTGTACAGATGACCTTCCGTAAACTTGAAGGTGATGTTGCAGGTCAGTTGAATGCTCTACCTGTAGATCCTGTAGATGGACCATCAGGTATCGTTTGGGACCTTGGTTATGGTGCCCGAGCAGCACTTGCACTTCAAGAGTACTATAATGGTTATACTGCAGGAATTACCGCAACCACTCCTTCGGATCCAAAACTTGATGAACTTATTGCTGGAATAAGCAGTACATCAGATGTGGCCAAACAGAAAGAAGCATTTTTCGCAATTGAAAGATACGACTCAGAAATGCTTTACACTCTGCCTCTCTACTACCAGCAGCTGTTTGTTTTTGAAAGCACAAAAATTAACCGAAATGGTGAAATGTATGGAAATGCTCAGTATAACTATGACTGGGGAATTATAAACTGGACAGTACCGGCAGATAAAAATGGTAATCACGTACTGAACACTAACACTGGACCTATCGAATTTTTCCAGACACCATGGTTCAATCCTGGAATTTTCATGACCAATAAAGTCTTATTTGATCGATTGATCACCACTGACGGTTCCCTTACTCCTACTCGTGGCATAATGGTAGATGATTACTCACTAAGCGCTGACGGCAAGACAGTTACTTTTGAATTGAAAGAAGGACTGACTTGGCATGACGGCTCACCTTTGACCGTTGATGATGTTCGGTTCAGTGTTGAATTTGCTTCTACCGTTATTCCTGCAGTTCACCCGGTATTCATGACAACCTTTGGTTCATTGAAAGGGTTTGCAGCATTTAAAGACGGATCAGCCGATGAAATTTCCGGTATAACCATAAATGGAAATACCATAACTTTTAAATTTGATAAACTGGATCCAAATGTATTACTTACCTTCTCACAATTTGCCATTCTTCCGGAAAAATATCTGGGCGATGCAGATCCCCTGCAATTCCAGCAGGATCCATACTGGCAATGGCCTATCGGTTCAGGACCTTTTAAAGTAAGTGAAGTAGAAATGAACGATTACCTCATAATGGTTCCTTTTGAAAACTATCAGGAAGGCGTAGCTAAAATTGATCAGATTGTATGTTACCCAACATTTGAAAATGACGTAAATATGGTTAAAAACGCTGCGTCCGGAAGACTTGATTATGCTTTTGGAAAGAGTACTTCAGATGTTGCAGCAATTCTGGAAATGGATAACATGAAAGTAACTCCTGTAGATATTCCTTACACACGAGAGATCT
>CAZMOX010000258.1:0-2781 GCA_964567895.1 uncultured Spirochaetales bacterium
CAGGGCCGGAAGAGGCACAACTCTGCTTAAGAGCGATGCCCTTTCGGGTTTCAGTCATCTCCGTGAGCGACAACGATATTCATATCGCTTTTCGCTCACGGAGACACCCGAATTCCCGAAATGTTATGGAGATATACAGCACGAAATTATCCTGAGCTGCTCAACGAAGAAGAACTCTTAAAATGGAAAAGTTTTGCAGCCAGCCGGATACTGTTTCCCCCCGCAGATGTTATAATCAACCTGCAATTTTTTAAACGAAAAATAGCAGAAAAGAGTGAACGTACCGATATCAGTGCAAAAGATAAAATTATTCTTCGGGATTTAGCAGATTATGCTGAGATTCTTGAGAAAAAACTATTTCACTAGGAGCTAACAGCAAGTCCCATCTTTTTACCTACTTTCACTAAAACATCCACCGCAAAATCCGTAGTACCTCATCCCGGCGGAGTAAGATTTGAGATAATGTACTTTAGTTCAGTATAGTAAACTTTATCATGGATGTCAATTTGAGACTTGAGTTTTGCAAACACTAGTTAATTGGATACATTTTTTCTCCCGGAATAAGTTCAAAGAGAAGAAACAGCGGTAATTCCAGCTTTTTATTTGCTTGTTGAATGAAAATGAAATTAATGCACACTCTGATTGCGTACTTTCTTTGGCTTCTTTACAAAACATTTAAAACAGTGTTTACTATAATGAATAGAAGTTTAGCATAATAGATTAAACAGTAAAGCAGGAGAGATAAAATGGACCATCCCCCAATGATCGGAAAAAATATACAGAAAATCAGAAATTCTCAAAATCTCACGCTTAATGTTTTATCTGAACGAAGTGGTGTATCAAAAGCTATGCTTAGCCAGATTGAATCAAATAAAGTGAACCCTACTATTGCAACCGTATGGAAGATCTCTCAAGGTCTGGGAATTGAGATACATGCAATTCTGGAAGGGGCCAAAGAACCCAAAAGAAAATTCAACGTCAATCGGTATGAAAATATTGTAATTCTGAATACAGATGAAGAGGGCGTTCTTATTCATGTTCTCTCACCGCTCAGCATGGTTGAAGATCTTGAGTTATATATGCTTACTTTCGATCCCGGGGCAGTTCTCAGCTCTGAACCTCACTTCCCCAACTCAGAAGAGTTCATTACGGTCATTAAAGGTCAGGTAAAAGTGACTGCAGGAAAGAATGTCACAGAGTTGAAAAAAGGTGATTTCATTGCTTATCATTGTGATGTTGATCATTCAATTAAAAACTCAGGAACAGGTAAAACTGTTGTGCATATGGTAGTAAGGTATAATAAATCATCTGTTACCGGATTCTAGTTCAACAATATCACTTACATGTTGTACAACAGTTTCATTAAATCTCTTCTATACAGCATCTTCTCCCACAAACTGACTATTATACAAATCTGCATAAAATCCATCGGCATCAAGCAACTGCTGGTGAGTGCCCTGCTCAATGATATTTCCTTCATTCATAACAAGAATAGTATCCGCATCACGAATTGTTGAGAGTCTGTGAGCTATAATAAAGTTTGTACGTCCTTTCATTAAAGCACCCATAGCTTTCTGAATAATCAGCTCTGTACGTGTATCAACACTGCTGGTTGCCTCATCCAATATAAGAATAGAAGGGTTTGAAAGGAATGCCCTTGCAATGGTAAGCAGCTGTTTTTGTCCCTGAGATATATTTGATGCCTCTTCATTTAATACTGTCTCATATCCATCAGGTAAGGTTCTTATAAAGTGATCAGCATGTGCCGCCTTTGCAACAGCAATAATTTCATCTTCTGTCGCACCATTTTTCCCATAGGCAATATTTTCGCGGATTGTTCCCTTAAAGAGCCAGGTGTCCTGCAGTACCATACCAAATATATTACGTAAATCACCACGCTGCATCTTTGTAATGTCTACTCCATCAACGCTGATTTTTCCCGCCTGCAGTTCATAAAACCGCATGAGTAAATTAACCAGCGTCGTCTTCCCGGCACCAGTAGGCCCGACAATAGCAACTGACTGTCCTGCTTTAACAGCAATATTCATATTAGTTATCAGGGGAATATCAGATTTATATTGGAAATCCACATGCTCAATTATAACTTCACCTTTTGGATTTGTAATAACTACAGGGGATTCAGGATCACTAATCTCCTCCTCCGTCTCAAGTATTTCAAATACTCTTTCTGCAGCGGCTATTGTAGACTGCAGCAGATTCGCAATATTAGCAGTCTGCTGAATCGGTTGATTAAATTGTCTCGAATACTGAATAAATGCCTGAATATCTCCAATCTCTATTAACCGTTTAGTGACAAAAATTCCACCGACAACACAGATAATGACATAACCGATATTACTGATAAACATCATAATCGGCATGATAATTCCTGAAACAAACTGTGCTTTCCATCCAGCTTCATAAAGCTCTTTGTTTTTCTTATCAAAAATCAGCACCGATTCTTTTTCCCGGTTAAAAGCTTTTACTTCCCTATGACCGGTATACATCTCTTCAATATGCCCGTTTACTTCACCGAGTATTTTCTGCTGTTCAGCAAAATATTTTTGTGATCGTTTGGCTATTGCTTTTACCGCAATAAAACTCAGCGGCAGCGTTAAGACAGTAACTAGCGTTAGTAATGGACTGATAGTCAACATCATGATGATAATTCCGATCAACGAAACAACTGAGGTTATCACCTGAGCAAGACTTTGCTGTAAAGTGGTACTTATCAGATCAATATCATTGGTCATCCTGCTGAGAACATCACCATGACTATGT
>CAZMOX010000259.1:0-2755 GCA_964567895.1 uncultured Spirochaetales bacterium
TATCTGCATTACTGGAGATTTTTCAATCTCTTTAAATTGGTATGTGGCAAAAGGATCAACCAGGGTTTTGAATTCAAAAGTCTCTTCACAGAAAGTTTGTAACCGCCACCCGGGAGAACCCAGGCTGGTATCACCGAAGATAAGGCCAATTGTTTCCCCTGCATTCAGAAATCCACCCATTACCTTAAGATATAGTGCTTTCCCCCAAGGTCGTGTATGCCCTTTTGCATCCCAGCGGGGCTCTATCCTGCAGTCTCCATTAGTAGTAACTGAGCAATAATCTGCTTTATCCGGATTACTGAACTGGGGTATTCCAAAATCACCCGCAAATCTGAATACAATTTTCACATAACCGGTGTCATCAATTGCATGCTCAGCCGTAAATGTATAATTTATTGTCTGGTATGTACCGGCAACCAGTGCTGTTTTGCTATCTATTTTCGCAGTACCAGGATTCTTCATAATTATCTCCTACTCAGTTTTCCAATTTACAAATTTGCCAATGTTTTTAATACTATCGGAATTGTGTGATCCCAGGTTTGGATGTAACCAGAGAAATTTTTCCGGCCAGCATTTTCGTGCATCATCAATAGTCATATTTCCTTCCGGAGCTTCAGTCTTTGGTTATTAAATACATATATATACTCCTGATAATAACTAAGGTGTTAAATTATATTTATTAAGAACCTCCGATGTCTTCTTCATTCCTTCATACAAAGCATCAAAACCAGCTCTCTTAGCTATGTAAATGTTATCAGGGTTAGGTTCAAACCGTTTAATAATTTTCACACATTTCGAAACTGCTGAGAAATAATTCTCAATAAATCCACCTTCAACAGCGCCAATCATTGCCGCCCCTAAACATGCGGCCTCTTTATCTGCCGGTATCTCTACTGTCAAACCGGTAATATCTGCTTTAAGCTGAGACCATAAGTCAGATTTCGCACCGCCTCCGGTAGAGATAATCCGATTATGTGACATATTATTATGATTCAAAGCTCTAATGTTACGCTCAAGCAGAAAAGCAACCCCTTCCATAACTGCATAGGCAAAATCAATGTTGTCGTGATCAGCCCGAATTCCAAAAAAAACTCCACTTGCATCAGCATCAAAATCCGGTGCATTAACTCCCATAATGTAGGGAAGAAAAAGCATTTTGTTGGGGTAGCCTCTCTGAATTATAAGATCATCAATTTCCTGCAAGGTGTAATCATGCATAAAACGATCACGATACCATTCAAGGCAATATCCGCCACTCTCAGCTACCTGCAGGAAGACGTAGGATCCTGGGAATGGTCCAAAATGCAATGCAGCAGACTCTTTCCCGGATAAGGGCAGTTTTGCCAGTGTGGAAATTCCCAAAACGGTACCTGTTGATTCACTGACAGTACCCGGTTCAATATTACCCGTTCCAATCATCCCGGCAAAATGGTCAAGCGTTCCTATGTTCAGCTGCGTATCATTAAACAACTGTCCAAGTGCGAGTTCCTCCTTTAACGATCCAAGTCGTGTACCGGGGTCTACCTATAATATTAATACAATTTAGTATAGCGAAAATCAGTGGGAATATCTAAAGATTTATATGCCTCACCAAGTCTCCCCTTCACCGCTTTATCAATTTTCTCAAACAATCTTCCACCTTTTGTATCAATATCAACCACAAAAGGTCCCAGCTCATCCAAGCTAAGCTGCCAGGGGGCCTCGATCGAACCCATCTCATCATGAAGGAAAACAGTATCAATCTGTATGCTTTTTACCCAGAGATTCGGACTGACCGAACGTGGGGAAAGATGTACACACCCAAAATCCTGCATTGCCTGAGTCGTCTCATCTCCCATCGTAGTTTTTCCAACTATTACCTTCAAACCCCAATCTTTGATACTTTTTGCACCCCATTTTTCAAAACGAATACTGGAGGTAGGCATAAAGGATACAAGGTGGTACTCAGACCCCTCTTTAAGTACAATCGGACCCACATGAATAAGAATATCATTCCCAAAAAGTTCTTCGGGAAGAAGTAAGCCTTCATCAAAAACCGCCCGCTGCAGTTTTGAACGACAGGTAAAAGCCTTTCCGGACAAATAGACCAGATCACCTATTCTCAGTGAGTCGATGTCTGTGGACTGAAGCGGTGCTTGTAAATGGTATTCTTTCATGATTAACGCCCTTCAAACCAGTCAGGATCTTTCATATAGGCCATCGTTCCATCAGCCTGCACCAGATAGGTACCGCGCCGGGCTACAAAACAGTTACAACTGATGGCAACCGCTATCCCTGCAATATGTGTATATGCATATTCGACATTAACACTTAATACTGATGTTTCACCGCCTGAACCCATTGTTCCGATACCGAGACTGTTTATTGCAGAATAAAGTTCATCCTCAAGCTTTCTGAATTCAGGTTCCGGATGATGTGTTTTAATCCTGCGCAGGCTTGCCGCCTCTTTTGCCAGGTCTGCTGCGATATTGGCTGTCCCGCCAATTCCAACTCCCAGAATTGAAGGCGGACAAATTGCGCCTGCATATGTCGCTGCAGTAAAAGCGTCGATAATAAACTTTTTAATTCCGGTAGTTCCATCTGCAAAGGCCACCATTCGCGATTGGGTTCCGCCAAAAACCTCGGACCCGCCCCCTTTTGCAACATAGGTAATCTGAACAGAGGTGCCTGGAACGAATTTATAGGTAAACCAGGGAATATTGGTTCCTATGTTGGTACCGGGATCGTAGCCGGTGAGCGGATGCTTCATGGTACG
>CAZMOX010000260.1:0-2697 GCA_964567895.1 uncultured Spirochaetales bacterium
ATCAAGTGCAGGGTGATACCACTCCAGAAAATGTAGAAGCAATTTTTAAAGCAGTGAAAGATTATCCGAATTTATAATTATGCATTGCATAATTCGTTTGCTTTGCAAATTTCGATTAGTGAAGTTTTTTGATTTTACATAACTTATGATAATAAAATAAGATATGTAAATTTTCAAAAAACTTCAGAGGCCAATTTCATTAAATTGGCTCAAGGAACAGAAGATATATGAATCCACGGGAAAGAGTTGAAGCAGTATACGCAGGAGAAACTCCGGATCAGGTTCCGTTGTTGTTGGATTTGAGTCATTGGTATAAAAAGAATTTTCATAAGAAATTTGATCTTGCAGGATATCAGGGCGTTGATGAAGGGCTGGTTAATCTGCACAAAGAGATTGGTGCTGTTTGCTATTGTGAAATGGGTGGTTTTTACTCTCTTACACCTGATTCTAAAGATATTGTATTTTCTACAGATACAAAAGACGGGATTTTTTCTACAAAAATCTCTACCCCTCTGGGGACTTTGTTTGAAGAGAGATCTTTCAGTGATAACAGTTACTCGTATAATATTAAAAAACACCTGTTAGACTCGGTAGAAGATTTCAAAATTGTTGAATATCTTATGGATCATCTTACCTGTACTCCAAAATGGGATGTTTATAATAATTGGAGTAATGCATTAGGGGAGTATGGCTATCCCTATACACAACTTCCTTACTCCGGTCTGGGGTATCTTATCTCGAGAAATTTTGGTGTTGAGCCGACAATTTATGCTGATATGGATTATCCTGATGAGATGAAATCTCTTGCAGAATCAGTGAATAACAGAAACCTGAAAATACTGGATACCATTATTGACGGGCCTTTTTCAACGCTGCTTATCAGTGATAATTATGATAGTAATATCCAGACAAAACAACTTTTTGATAAATATTCCCGTGCCTATTACACTGAGGTGGCAAAAAGACTGCATGCAAAAGGAAAGTATTTGGCAGTACATGTCGATGGTGAGATGAGGGGTGCCGTAACTTGGATGGCAGAATGCGGGGTGAACTGTATCGATGCAGCAACACCTGCACCCATGTTCTCGTTAACCCCTGAAGAAACCAGACGTCAGGCTGGAAATGATATAATCCTCTCCGGTGGTATTCCTGCTACCGTCTTTGGGCTGCAGGGAACAGATGAAGAGTTTATACAATCAGTAAAAGATTGGCTTGCCATACGCCATATATCACCAAGACTATTTATGGCGGCGGGAGATCAGGTGCCTACCGATGCTCCTTTACACAGAATAAAAATGCTTCCTGAGCTGGTTGCTAAGTATGGAAGATACTAGGAATAACTGGAAAAAAGAGACTGATCCACGTATAGAGGGATCCCGGG
The DNA here is from genome assembly GCA_964567895.1 of uncultured Spirochaetales bacterium. GTDB lineage: Bacteria > Spirochaetota > Spirochaetia > JABMQR01 > JABMQR01 > JABMQR01. The sequence goes on from CAZMOX010000260.1 coordinate 1,382, forward strand.
CTCTTGATATTTCAAAACTGCAGGCTCCCTGTGTTGTCCGAACTCCGACCGACGGTTATCGGCTCTTTTATACGGCAGTTGGTCCGGCAAAACCATTTCGCAACTGTCAGGGGTATATTCTTAGTGCGGTATCAGATGATGGGTTAGTGTTTCGTGTTGAACCGGGTATCAGGCTTGCCCCGCAACCGGAATTAGCTCATATGAGTCTTCGAATTATAGCCCCATCGGTTACACAATGTGATAATGGTACATGGCGCATGTATTTTGAGTCCCGCGGTCCGGCAGATGAGCCGACGGTGGTCTGTAGCGCTGTATCAACTGATATGCTTCATTGGGAACATGAAGAGGGTATCCGTTTTCAGGGGTTAGAGAGCATTAGAGCCCCTCGGTATCTGCGGCTGGCTGATGGCCGGGGAAGGATCTATTGTGTTGTTTCTAAAGTAATTGACGGAGTAAAAAGAACTCAAGTGATAAGTGCTGTTACCTCGGACGGGCTTAACTTTACCTTGGAATCCGGTTGCCGTATGCATGACCATAATTCGTACTATGACAGTATGGGGATTACCGCTGCAGAAGTTGTTTCGCCTGATGGGGTTGGAGAACATTCCAGATGGACTATGTACTATTCGGTGTGGCAGGATGTACCTCAAGGTACGATTGTACCAACACACCCGAGTGGGGAAGATAGACTTAGCGATAACTTTGCGGCAGCCTCTATTGCGAGCGATATGGCAGGCTATAGATCACGAATTTTCAGATCCTATTCAATAGATGGTCTTGAGTGGGAAGCGGGTGAGTGTATAATTGCGGGCGGGGGATATGATTCCGATGATTTAGATGCGGTGCATGCCGAGGATATGTCGTTGATAAAAATTGATGATAATCGGTATCGGATGTATTATGCTTCTTGCGATAGGCAGGGTATATGGCGGATAGTTAGTGCTGTTGCCGAAGATATTGATTCAGAAAACTAGTGAAGAAATCGTATGGGTAAAGACAAATTTAATCAAGAAATTGATAAAAAAAGATTTCCTGAAGCAATTATGGCAACTTGCTGTATTCCCTGGAAAGAGGACTTTTCACTCGATGAAGACATGTTCAGGAATTCGATTCGCCTGACGTTAGAACACACTTCCTATGTCTATCTTTTTGGTACTGCCGGAGAAGGGTATGCTGTACAGGGCGATCTCTATAAAAGAGTAGTATCTGTCTTTGTAGATGAAGTTGCTAAACAAAACGGATTTCCCATGGTTGGAGTTATATCTGCATCACTTCAGGAGATGCATGAGAGAATAGAGACTGCAAAAGCCCTAGGA
>CAZMOX010000261.1:0-2695 GCA_964567895.1 uncultured Spirochaetales bacterium
TATGCTCTTATGTGGAAAATGTACCCGGTACCGCAATCATGTGAGACGCCGTACGGTTTCACTACTGAGAGAGAGGTATTCGGCTATATCTTTACGCCGATAGCCCGCGGTCCAGGCAGCAGTAATAAAAAGGTTACGTTGTTTTTTAACAGCAGAGCTGCAGCGACCTGAACGGATGGATCGAATAATCGATTCAGATAATCCGTTACTTTCCAGGAGGTAGTTCAAATACTCAGGAATTTGCTGATTCTCTTTTTCCTCAATTTCTTCCCGGCTAATGGGTTGAGGAGAATCCTCTTCTATAAAGGCAATATAACGATTACGTTCCTGATTGAGATCTTTCCCGAAATAGGAGAGAATTTTTCCCGTATCAATCGGAGTGGGAAGATTGTTGCGTATAGCCGGATGTGCACTCCATCGATACTCAGCAGGATACTTTACCATACCGGCCTGAACAGGATTGTAGGCAAGATACCGGATCAGTCTAAAAAGGTGTTGGTCATCACAAACCAGCTTTCCGGTATACCGTCCGCCGAAAATAGTACCGACCTGGGAATATCGTTTATTGTAGTAGCGGGCATAGGTCAGATTCAGTTTATGCATAATCCGGGAGATAGAGGCACTAGAAGGATTAATTCCGGTCTGTATGATCAAATGATAGTGGTTGTCCATGAGGACATAGAACAAAAGGAAAAAACCAAGGGATTCAATTAATTCAGTGAGATTGGTCATGAACTGATGTTTATCCCGGGTATCAGAAAAGATATAGCTTCTATTATTACCGCGTTGAATAAGATGATATATTCCACCTTGTACAATATCCCGAGGTTTTTTCCCCATCATGTGTCTCCTATAAAGTGCCATTTACCATCACCCCTATAGGCAATAACGGCATGCAGCTCCAGCTCTGTCAATTGTTCCTCCAATGATTGGGAATTTATTTTGAGCATTACCGCAAGATCACAAGTTGATAATGGGGCTACTTTTAGTTTTTGGGTAATATGATCAGTATCGAAGGTTTTACCGTTACCACTTATACCCTGAGCTGTGATTTTTTGTGATGATGTTGATAGATGTGTGGTGGTAAGAGCACAATTATTAGGAATATACGGAAACGCTCCCTCTGAAAATAGTTGGTTGACTCCAGCTGATTCCGGAGAGAATACATTTTGGGGAACTGCATACACCTTTTTTCCTATTTTGCGGGCGAGTCGGGCCGTGGATAGGGTTCCACCGGTTCTGCCGGCCCCTACTACCACTAACTCATTTATCCAGCTGCAATAAAGCTCGTTACGTTTTATAAATTGATAGATTCGTGGGCTTTTTCCAGCAGGATAGGGACTTATCAGACAACCCTGTTCAGCAACTTGCTGCATGAGTTTCGTTTGTGAGGCAGGGTAACATCGATCCAAACCATGGGGAAGAAAGGCATAGGTTACCGCTCCATTTTTGAGGGCAGCGGTATGAACGATACTATCTATTCCTTGTGACAGTCTACTGGCAATGATATACCTCTGTTCAGAGTAATCTGTACAGACCCGGAGAGCTACTTCCTTCCCGTAAGGAGTTGATTTGCGTGAGCCAATAAGACCGACAACCGGTACGGTAGACGGCTGCAGTTTGCCGCGGTAAAAAAGAACAATAGGCAGCAGCTGAGTGGATCTTTTCAGTGGAACGACACCAGGTTCAGCTGCAAAGCTGTCTACCGTTTTCAGTAGTGCAAACTGCTGCGACTTTCGGTAGAGAATATCTGTATAGAGTAAGGTTTTTATAGCAAATTGTTCATGTGCTTCTAGGATTGATTCAGCGGTTTTTAGATCACGAATAAGGGTAATTGATTTACTGTTGATGTGCTGCAGGTACAACTGAAGTTCGCGGTTTGCTGTGGTATAGATACTCCGGGGATCTCCATATTGCTGCAGCAGAGCATGCTGAATCCGCAAACTCATTCCGGTAAATAGTGCCAGCCAGATGTAGTAAATGTCCACAATCTACAAATCCTGCATCTGGTGTTCTTTATCCAGATCCCGAGCCATAAGTCCACGTATAATATGGGGTTTCCCAATTGTCAGTTCCCCTTCAAGATCAGCAAAGGTTCGTGCCAGCCGAAGAATTTTATCGTAAGATCGTGCACTGAACTGATATTTTTCAAATGCACGCATCATCAGTTGCCGGGATTCAGAATTGAGGTCGCAATACTCTTTAAGATGGGCTGTCTCCATGCCGGAATTAGTAGAGATTCCGGGGCAGTTAATGAATCGTTTGGTTTGTATGTGACGGGCTCCTTCTACCTGTTCCTTGAGTTCTCTGGAGGTAACTGTTTCATACTCGATATTGGGATTGGTGAAATTGATGGTTCCCATATATTTCTGTATATCGATTCGATCAAGTATCGGTCCCGATATTCGTTGACGATAGCGTTTTATTTCAAACGGTGTACATTGGCAGGAATCACTTCCCTGTCGTCCGCAGGGGCAAGGGTTCATGGCAGCGATAAGCAGAAAATCTGCTGGGTAGCAGTTGGTATGTTTTACCCGGGCTATGGTGATATGTCTGTCTTCCAAAGGCTGTCGGAGGGCTTCGAGTGTACGGCGGCTGAATTCCGGAAATTCATCAAGAAATAGTATTCCGCGATGGGCTAGGGTTATTTCTCCAGGCTGGGCATTCGCTCCTCCTCCAATAAGAGCATTTGTTG
>CAZMOX010000262.1:0-2682 GCA_964567895.1 uncultured Spirochaetales bacterium
TGAGCATCCAAGAACAGTCCCATTTGAATGATGGGGGTTTTTCGGTGCTCTTTGGTTTCTGTTTCCATCTTTTTTTTCTCCTCTCTTTTCAATTCTAGGAGAATCTTACACTTCTCATCTTCTCTGAACAGGTGTTGTTCATGGATCACTTACGTTGGGATGGAGACTTAAGTTCGTGTGAGTATCCCAGGCATGACACACTGCTTACAGTACTTTAAGGAGGCTTCGACAAGGTCAAAGGAAGCAGAACTGATATTCCAATCGAGCAACATCCCCCTCATAGCCCTATTGAAGAAGATAGCAATCTGCTGGGAGTCAGGAGACCCTGCAAACTCTCCTGTAATCTGTCCCTCTTCAATTATCTGTGCAATGAATGTATGCCAGAAGCGGCTGCGATCGACGATGACCTTATCAGAACCTTCCTGGAGCACCTGATTGGCATACAGGATTTTGAGCATATCACACCCGATAGTATCCCTTACATAGAGCATCTGCAGCTCGGTAAATTTCAACAGTTTTTCAGAAGCTGAACTGCAGGTATGTATCTGCGGCTCTATGCTCCTGTAGTATGAGTCTATAGTCCAGAACTCCTCCACGATGATATCGCTTTTTGTGGAGAAATAGGTATAGAAGCTGCCTTTTGATATTCCGGCAAAATTGGTGATATCCTCAACGGTTACCCGCTCAAAACCATTCTGGCGAAACAGGGTCAAGGCACTCTGAAAGATACGTTCTTTCGTCCTCTCTGCCTTTGTCTTGCCTTCGACCAGTGTTTTGCCCATGTGTAAGCTCCTATACTATGATCTTCCCCGGGTTCATGATCATCAGCGGATCAAAAGCCCTTTTCAGAGACCTATAGAGTTCAGCCTCATTGTCTGATATCAGTTCACGCAGGTATTCGCGGCGCTTCAACCCGATCCCGTGTTCTCCACTGATTTTACCCCCGAGTTTCCCCACAATGAAAGCATACATTTCCCGCAAAATCAATGGTTCCGTTTCATACCAGTATTCCATTGTGCTATCAGGTGACTTTATGATAGTTGCATGGAGATTACCGTCACCGGCATGTCCATAACAGGGGATAGTTACCTTATATTTCTCTGATAATCGTTTCAATTCAGGTAGTACTTGCGGAATTGCCCCAATGGGAACCACGACATCCTCAAGACTCTGTACCGGACTATAGACTTTGAGCGCTTCTGCAATATTACGCCTGACAGCCCATATACGTTCCTGAGTGTTCTTATCTTCTGCAATATATACCTCCATAGCCCTGTGCGATTCACACAAATCTCCGGTTGCAATCATCTCCCTTTCAACCTGTTGCTCATCCGATCCATCAATCTCGATAAGCAGCATAGCCCCCACTCCTTCTATGGGCAGGCTTTCGTTCAGATAGTTACAAGTCATCTCAACAGAAGTTCGATCCATGAACTCTATACTTGTAGGGATTATTCCACGGGTCATAATGATAGGCACCACAGCTATTGCCTCTTCGGGTGTCTTGAAAGGAACAAGTAAATTGGATCGCATGGCTGGCTTTCCCAACAGCCTGATAGTCGCCCTGGTAATAATCCCCAATGTTCCCTCAGAGCCTATATAGAGCTGCTTCAGGTCGTACCCGCTGACATCCTTGGTTACTTTTCCCCCGAGCTCAAGGATCTTTCCATCTGGTGTGACAACTTCCAGACCCAATACATATCTTCCTGTCACTCCGTATTTAACCGCTTTTCCCCCGCCGGCATTTTCTGCAATATTCCCGCCCAGGCAGCAGGTCTCAAGGCTCATCGGGTACCCTGCAAAGAATAAACCGTAAGTTTCCAGCCTGTCGTTGAGTTCATTAGTGATTATCCCCGCTTCTGCTGTGACAGTGAGGTTTTTGTCATCGATTTCGATCACCTTGTTCATCTTTTCAACGGAGAGTACAATACCTCCGAATATTGGTATTGCTCCTCCTGAAAGTCCCGACCCAGCACCGCGTGGGGTTACCGCTATACGGTACCGGTAAGCAAGCTGCATAATACCGGCTACCTGCTCTGTTGTGACCGGGGTGACCACGACCTCGGGCATATGAGCATAATCTTTAATGGAAGTTTCATCATGTCCATATTTTTCCAGACGGTCAGCATCGACGATTACATTATACGGTCCTGCAATACCGATAAGCTCATCGACAATTTCCGGGGTTACTTTTCCATAATCACTCATTTTTTTCACCATCCCTTCTGCCGAGTTGTCTCTGAATTTCGGGGACAATAGTGAAAAGATCCCCCACAATTGCAAAATCAGCTACTTGCAGCAGATTTGCATGTTCATCGCTGTTGATGGCAATAATACATTCTGCTGTTTTGATTCCTGCAAGATGTTGAACTGCTCCGGATATACCTATCCCCATATATAACCGGGGTGAAATTGTTTTTCCGGAAAGTCCGACCTGGTGGGGATAGTTTACCCACCCGCGGTCGACAGCATCCCTTGAGGCTCCTACTTCGCCTCCGAAGGTTTCAGCCAGATCGCTTATCAGCTGGAAGTTGTCACGTTTCTTCAATCCGCGACCGCCGGATATGACTATATCCGCCTCTTCCAGAGAGACGAAATCGCCTATATCCTCACGTGTTTCAAGAACAGTGACTCTTTTATCGCACCATGACTGATCCCAGATCACTGGAATGATATCACCAG
>CAZMOX010000263.1:0-2682 GCA_964567895.1 uncultured Spirochaetales bacterium
CACTCCCCCAACCCCCAAAACTTGCATAAACTTGTAAAAAGTGCCTGGCACTGCCCTATTTGCTTCCTAAGTATTCCTTCTTCGCCTACCCCCGGGTCTGCCCAGGATTTCAGCCCAAATGATACCCTGTTTTAAAGGAGTTAGCTTCTCCATTCTCATTATCACGCTGTTTTGCGTACTTCCCTGTTGATCGAGATCTGAAGAGTGGAGGACTCTACCGGGAACTTCTGATATATGTGCATGTTTGCCCAACGAGTTTGCGGCAACTTCCGATTTCTCAGAAGCTTCTACTTGCTCCCGTTTTTTTCTGATATTCCTCCGAATAATTCTGAATACAGCAGCCCCACTAAGGAGCAGAATAACAATTGCGGGAGCATAGATTGTTATTATTTCCAATAAGTCACTACTCTTCATTTTTTTTCGTCTCGCCGCTTATGTTCTTTCGCATGGTTGTATCTGCTTGTATGTTTCTCAGGTTGTAATAGTCCATGACACCCAGATTACCGGACTTGAAGGCTTCGGCTATGGCTTTTGGAATTTCAACTTCTGCCAGAATAACCTTTGCACGGTTTTCCCTCTCTTTAGCCAGATTTTCCTGTTCAAGGGCAATTGCAGCTGCCCTTCGCTGTTCTGCAATGGCTTGAAATCGGCGTTTGTCGGCCTCTGCCTGATCTGCCTGGAGCTTTGCCCCGATATTTGCACCTACATCAACATCTGCAATATCAATCGACAGGATTTCAAAGGCTGTTCCTGCATCCAGTCCCTTATCCAGTACAGTTTTCGATATCTGGTCAGGATTTTCAAGGACTGCTTTGTATGTGTCTGAAGACCCGATTGTTGATACTATGCCTTCGCCTACACGGGCGATAATTGTTTCCTCTGTTGCCCCACCCACCAAATGTTCTATATTAGCCCTGACAGTAACTCTGGCTTTGGCTTTTACTTGTATTCCGTCTTTTGCAACCGCATCTATCGTACTTTTTCCCTTGGCAGGATCAGGACAGTCAATAACCCTGGGATAGACACTGGTTTTCACAGCCTCCAGAACATCTCTTCCCGCCAGGTCTATGGCTGTTGCCTTCTGGAATGATAGGGGAATATCCGCCTTATTTGCGGCAATAAGTGCTTTGCTCACCTTAATAACATCCCCTCCTGCCAGATAATGTGTCTCCAGAGGATCGGAGTCTACCGGCAGTCCCGCTTTTACCAGCATTATTCTGCTGTCGACTATTACTGTGGATTTGACCTTTCTTATCCACATTCCGATAAGCCGGGCAAGTTTGATATGGGCTCCTGAAAGTAGTGCCCTGAACCAAATACTGAAAAATTTAATAAAGAAAATAAGGAAGACAATCGATACCAGCCCGATCAGAATCATACTTAATGTGTAGATCATAATTTATTCTCCTTTTTTACGAATACCCTGTTTCCTTCTACCTTAAACACCCGGATTTTACTGCCAGAATCGAGGTATTCACCGTTTGTCAGGGCATTGAATCTCGTACCTTCTATTTCAACTATTCCAATGGGCCGCAGGTCTTTTATAACTATTCCGGAACTCCCGTTAAGGTTCCGGTATTTTTCCTGTGTGAAAGAGGTAAAACCTGATTTTTGGCTCTGCTTTGTATTTAGAATTAGTTTTTTACCTATTATCGTTTTAGGGAATATTTTGAAGTAGAAAATTATCAGTAGAGGTGTCAGGGTTAATGCTCCAAGGATGAATAGTGTACCTGTCAGAATGTTGTAATCGAGAAAGGCAAGTACGACGCTTCCGATGATACATCCTCCTCCAATGATCCCTATTATTCCGGCTGCGGGCACAAAAAATTCTACTATTATGGCAATAAGACCAATGAAAAATAATCCTATAAGAAATAGCAGATTCATACCTTTGTCACCTTTATAATATTCCCGGATATCCCGGTGATTACTATTTTGCATCCTGTATCAATATATTCGCCGTCTGATTCCACAGAGAGAACTTCATCCCCCAGAGAGGCCTTTCCTGAAGGACGAAGAGGAGTAACTGTTATACCGGTTGTCCCTTCTTTCAGGATTTGCGTCTCTTCTATTAGTTGGTCCTGCTGTTCAATAATCCGGTCTGTATCCTGACTGATATCCTGATCTGTCGGCGATGTCAGGATTAATCTTTTGAATGGAGCAAGATGGGGAAACAAAGCCAGAAGAATTGCCATAATGATTACTGAAACACCAGCAGTTCCAAAGACAAGTATCATGTTTTTTAACAGTAATTCCGTTTCCCATTCAAACTCAGGGATAAAAAATTCCTGTCTGGATAGAATCAAGGCAGCCATCATTAATAATATTCCGAAGATACCTGCTATACCGAATCCAGGAATCAGGAATATTTCTGCAATAAGGAGGGCTACTCCTGCAATAAACAGCAAAAGTTCGAAGGAACTTAAGGTTCCCATCAAAGCCCCGCCGGCAAACGCTATGACAAAACAAATAATAGCAATGGTGCCTGGAACAGCAAATCCTGGTGTTGATATTTCTATGTACAGGCCAACAAGACCAATCATAATAAGAATGCTTGTTACAATTGACCCGGTAATCCAGGCAGCAATTTTGTCCCACACTGTGGCTTCTATCCGTGTAACCTCTTCGGGAAGGATGTTAAGCAGCGTATAGAGATCTTCGACTCCCCGTAGAGTTCCGCTG
>CAZMOX010000264.1:0-2648 GCA_964567895.1 uncultured Spirochaetales bacterium
GAAAAAATTGAAATTAAATATGTTATTAAAGATGGTAAAAGATCTATTTATTTACAAAATAAAGAGATAAAAGATAGGAAGGAACTTATTTATACAGTTCCCTCTATTGTTTTTAATCATGAAGATATAGATTTTGTTCAGGGGTCTCCTGAAGATAAAAGAAAATTTTATAATCAAACTTTAACTCTATATGATCCGCTTTTTTTAGATGACATAAGAAAATATAAAAATCTTCTTAAACAGAGAAATATATTATTGAGAGAAGAGAGTTATGATTTAATTCATCTTTATGATTCTCAACTTGCTGTTGTAGGAATGGAAATTCAGAAAAAAAGGGAGACGCTCATTAAAGAATTTAATCTGCTTTTTCCTAAATTATTTTCAAAAATTACCCAGGAAAATGAGGAAGTTTTTGCTTCATACCGACCATCATGGAAAAATTGTAATTGTTATGAAGATGCAGAAAAAAAGCTGAAGGAATCTTTAGATATTGACAAAAAATATCAAACTACCACCACGGGTCCGCATAGAGATAAATTTTATATTATAAAAAACAAAAGGGACTACATTGAAACCGCTTCTACAGGACAAAAAAGGCTGGTTTCTTTGATTTTACGATCTGCTCAGGCAGCATTTTATACAAAAAAAACCGGTACAAAACCAATAATACTTTTAGATGATGTTCTTCTTGAGCTTGATATAGACAAACGAGCACGCTTTCTGGAAAATACAAAAGGATTCAGCCAGGCTTTTTTTACGTTTCTTCCGGGAGAATTTTATTTTAGAGATGGAAAGTTTGAGGGTTTGGTGTATAAAGTAGAAAAAGGGGTAATTGAAAGCTGATGAAAAAGGCCTCTGAGTTAATTAAACAGGTTTTTATTAGTATTGACAGCAAACAACCAGATGAAAAAAAGTATGTTTCTATTTTTAGAAGCTGGGAAATAATAGCAGGAACTGATATTGCTTCCCACTCTTTTGTTAAAGAAATAGAGGCTAAAACAGTTATAATTGAAGTTGATCATCCAGGGTGGTCACAATTAGTAACAATACAAAAAAAGAGTATTCTTAGAAAAATACAGAATATGTTTCCCGAGTTAGAAATATTACGTATACGGATAGTTCTATCTTGACATTAACCCATTTTCATCAGTATACTGCCTCACTCGGTGTTGTGCTATTTTAATTATTAATTGAAAAACCCGCTTCTAGCATCCGCTTTTAGCGACTATATAGGGAGAGTTATCCTTTATGAAAAGAACGTATCAGCCTAGTAGAGTAAAGAGAAATAGAAAATGCGGCTTTAGGGCACGTATGAAAACAAAGGGCGGCAGGGCAATACTTGCACGCAGAAGAAGAAAGGGCAGAACAAAACTGTCTTCAACAGATGAGAAAAAACCTTACTAAAAAAGAACGGTTAAAAAAAAAGTCTGAAATAAGCCGTGTATTTAATGAAGGCAGATCCGTATCCTGTTCAGGGGCACGACTGCATTTCATACCGAACGGAGAAATTATTAACCGTGTCGTTTTTATACCTGCAAGAAAATTTGGTAATGCAGTTGAAAGAAATTATTTACGGAGACACGCGAAAGAAATTTACCGCCAGGAAAAAGAACGGTTTACGGTTGGCTACGATATTACAGTCGTTTTTTATCCGGGAATGAAGTATGATTTTTGGAAGCGAAAGGAACAGTTCATGTCTCTTTTTAAGAGAGCTGGAATGTTTAAGGTGTAACTCTTCTGTTAATTAATTATTATATTTCCATATGTATCCTGGGTAAAAACCTGATTCTCATGACCGTCCTCAGGAGTTTGCATGGATAAAAATACCTTAATAGCAATTGCTTTATCAGTACTTATCATAGTAGCCGGATTTGCAATCCAGGCTGTTTTCTTTGCGCCTGATCCTGTTCCGGAAGCCGTTGCTTCCAGTCAGCCGGCACCGACAGAAGCTCAGACCTCATATAACGCCTCTACAATTCCCGTAACGCCTTCAAATATAGGATCCAATATTACCGGTTCTCCTGGTTCTATTACTGCTGTAGGAAAAGATCCTTCTATAACAGAAACCAGATTTGAAACAGAAGTATTTGATATAATTTTTGATGTAGAGACTGCATCAATTGCCAGCATGAAATTGAAAAAACACCTTGATGAAGGGGTTCCTGTAGAACTTGTTTTTAAGGATTCTGAAGAAGATTCAGCTTTCAAGTTATATTTTGGATATGATACAAACACTAAAGCGGATTATGGATATAATATTTCCAGACCTGATGAGCACACCATCAGATTTTCCAGAGATTTTGGTATAATTGGGCAGGACGGTAAATTGCAGCCGGAAACATTCAACCTGACAAAAACTTATGTATTTTCAGAAAATGATTACCTTTTTGAGTTATATATTGAGATGAAAAATAGTGTTAATGAGGTTATTCCCTTAAATTATAATGGATTTGCGTATACGTTGGCTTTTGAACCACAAATTGGGCCGGAGTTTTATGAAGAACCCGATGGAAGATATAAATATAGAAAATTTTATACTCTGGAGGACGGCAAGAAAAAAGAGGCTAAAGTTAAGAATGAGGAATATATTGTAGACTCTCTTTTTTCATGGGCTGCACTGACGGGAAAGTATTTTACTGTTGTTGGAA
>CAZMOX010000265.1:0-2645 GCA_964567895.1 uncultured Spirochaetales bacterium
TTAAGTTCAGGAGGAGAATCCGAACTTGAACGTGCACAGGCACTTGTCAATGCACATGTTGATCTTCTTGTCATTGATAGTGCTCACGGCCACAATACCATGATAGCTCAAACAGTGAGAATAATTAAAAGTCATTTTCCGGATATTGATATTATTGCCGGTAATATTGTTACTGCGGCTGCAGCTGCCGAACTTATAAAAGCAGGTGTAGATGCATTAAAGGTCGGTGTTGGTCCTGGTTCTATCTGTACCACCCGGGTAGTTGCCGGAGTGGGAGTTCCTCAGCTTACTGCAGTTATGGATACTGTTGAATTGGCATCAAAATCGGGTATTCCAGTAATTGCTGATGGTGGAATTAAATTTAGCGGTGATATTGTGAAAGCTATTGCAGCTGGTGCACACTCAGTTATGATTGGAAACTTATTTGCAGGAACAGCGGAAAGCCCTGGTGCGGTTATTTCCCATATGGGAAGAAGTTATAAAGTTCATAGAGGAATGGGTTCAGTTAAAGCGATGCAGAGAGGTAGTAAGTCCCGATATATGCAGTTTGATGATGATGCGTCAAAACTTGTTCCGGAGGGGATTGAGGGCAGAGTTCCCTATAGGGGTCCTCTTGCTGACTACATTCATCAGTTAGTTGGTGGATTGCGTTCAGGAATGGGCTATTGCGGCTGCAGAAATATTCAGGAGCTGCAGGAGAAAACTGAATTTATTCAAGTAACTCAATCTGGAATCATTGAAAGCCACCCTCATGATATAACTATAACTGAAGAACCATTAAATTATCAAAGAACTTAAGGTTCTTTTAGATTTAAATTTTGAACGAGTTTGCATTAGTAAGAGGAAAAATAGATGATCCCACATGAACACCTAATAATAGTTCTTGATTTTGGAGCCCAATACAGTCAATTGATAGCACGCCGTGTCCGTGAGGCAAAAGTGTACAGCAGAATAGTTCCTTTTAATGTGTCTGCTGAAGAAATTCGGGCATTAAATCCAAAAGGAATAATATTTAGCGGTGGTCCTGCCAGTGTTACATCTCAGGGATGCCCAAGACCTGACCCGGAAATATTTTCTCTGGGTATTCCCATTCTGGGAATTTGTTATGGGCTGCAGGTAGTTACGGTTATGAAGGGCGGAACAGTTTTGCGTCCTGATAAGCGTGAGTATGGGTTTGCAAAACTTTTAATGCAGAAACCATCTTCTTTGCTTGAAGGAATGAATGAAGATTCACAGGTTTGGATGAGTCATGGTGATTCAGTTCACACTGTTCCTGAAGGGTTTATAATAACTGCAGAGACTGAAAATTGTCCGGCGGCAGTAGTGGAAAACAGCATCGATGACCTCTATGGGGTGCAGTTTCATCCTGAAGTTGTACATACAGAACAGGGCAGCCTGTTAATCCGGAATTTTGTTCACTCAATTTGCGGATGTACTCCCGATTGGGATATGGGCTCTTTTGTCGATCAGGCTGTGCAGGATATAAGAACGCAGGTTGGGGATAAAACCGTTCTCTGTGGGCTTTCCGGTGGTGTAGATTCTAGCGTAGCGGCTGCTCTTATTCATAAAGCAATTGGTGATCAGTTAGTTTGTGTTTTCGTTAACAATGGATTGCTGCGAAAGGGTGAAGCAGATCTCGTACTGCAGGTATTTCGTAATAATTTTCATATTCGGCTGCACTATTCTGAGGCTGAAGATCTATTTCTTGATGCGCTGAAAGGTATTTCAGAACCTGAACAAAAACGGAAAATTATTGGAAAGATTTTTATTGATGTATTTGAAAAAGAGGCAAGCGCTGTAGGAGAAGTTGACTTCCTTGCTCAGGGAACACTATACCCGGATGTTATAGAGAGTATTTCAGCGACAGGAGGTCCCTCCGCAACTATAAAAAGCCATCATAATGTAGGAGGTCTTCCTGATAACCTCAGGTTCGAACTTATTGAACCGTTAAAAGAGCTTTTTAAGGATGAAGTTCGTCTTCTCGGGAAGGAACTTGGTCTGCCTGATGAAGTGGTATATAGACACCCATTTCCCGGACCCGGTTTGGGAATTCGCTGTATTGGAGAGATTACAAAGGATCGGTTGGACACCTTACGCGATGTAGATGCAATATTTATTGAAGAGATCAGGAAAGCAGGGCTGTATGGTGATATCTGGCAGGCACTTTCTTGTCTTTTACCTGTTAAGAGCGTAGGAGTTCAGGGTGATGAAAGAACTTACGAGGAAGTATGTTCTCTTCGCGCTGTAACAAGTGAAGATGCTATGACTGCTGATTGGTATCGTTTTCCGCCGGAAGTTCTTCAGTCGGCATCAAACCGTATTTGTAATGAGGTTCAGCGGGTAAACCGGGTGCTGTATGATATAACTTCCAAACCTCCGGGAACTGTTGAATGGGAATGAACAACCAAAGGTTGTTTCAGGAGTTTGCGTTGCAAACTCCCAAGCTGAACGGTTTCACCGTTCAGCAGAGATCGCAAGGAGCCATACCCCTGCCCCTTAAACAGCTTCGCAGTTTTCAGCGGAATGGAGCCGCTTAAGGCTCCGGGTTCAGGGCTTGCCTAAGACATAAGCTTGCTTATGTCAGGGTATTGATACCTTTCATTTCCGGTTTCCTGTCTCCGGCCTCCCGTCTCCCCTCTTAAATA
>CAZMOX010000266.1:0-2627 GCA_964567895.1 uncultured Spirochaetales bacterium
GTTCCGGTATGATCGTCATAAATGAAGTTTCATCAACCGGGAAATATGATTTCATCGAGCTCTATAATACTACAGGAAATGATCTTGTTCTTAACTCTTTCTGGAAACTAGCTGATAGACAAGAGAGCAGGTTGGATAGTGACCCGCAAATATCATTTTCTGATAATACAGTGATTCCTGCCCATGGCTACTTATTGATTGTACCCTATAAAACAAGTAAATTAAGTACAGCACCACCTGAGGGGATTCCTGGTAATGCTATGGTTGTAAGATCCTTTGCAATTGGATCACAAGACGAAATCAGTCTACTTTATAACGATTCACTGGAAGATTTTCTTGAGTGGACATCTGATGTGAATTCAATTGGCAGGAGTACAGACGGCGGAAACGAAATCACAACTTTTCTGGTACCAACTCCTGGAGAAAAGAATGAGCCGGAACTCTTTATGCAGGGAGACTCTCCATTGTTACTCAACGAAGTTTGTTCACGGGGGTTGGATTATATCGAGATAATCAATGTTACAAATCAGAATATTATTATTGGTAAGAATGAGTGGAAAGTAGAGGATTCCCGGAAAAATGATTATGTCATGATTCCTGAAGGAACTACCATAGATTCCGGTGAGCTGCTGATAATCTATCCTGATGTTATCCGTCTGCCATTTTCTGCACCCAAAAATTCTATTCCCTCTAAAGAGGGTTTCAAATTTGGTTTTGGAAACAGTGATTCCGTCTATCTTAAGTATTTCAATATGATTGCTGATACGCTGACCTGGCCCGAACACGTTACCAGTATAGGAAGGCTGCCTGATGGTAGTGATACCATAGATATGGATATGTTCTTAACTCCGGGTAAGGCAAATCGAGATTAAGCCTAACCAATTAAAAAGAAAGAGTGAGAATATAGTAATATGGTTGAACAAAAAAATAGTTATAAAGTGATAAGAAAGAATTCATTTTCTGTAATTCTGGTAGTGGGTATATGTATTTTTTTCTTTTTTTGCAGTTTGAATCTATTTGCTGAAGGTGATCAGGAACCGAAAGAACGTCAAGAAAATGAGACAATAGAAATTGACATGACAGAAAAAGTCATTATTTCAGAAATAATGTTGAAAAATGACTCCCTTCTTCAAGCTGATGATAGCAGTTTTCCTGGATGGATTGAGTTAGCAAATGTTGGTAATGTGCCAGTAAATTTATCAGGATGGAATTTAAGTTTTTATCAAAGTGATGGCTTTAATTGGACTCTACCAAAGTTCCCGGATCTTATTATAAATCCCGGAGAATTTAAATTGCTGGTTTTTATACCTTCAGCTGCTACCATTTCTATTCCAGCAATACGGATAACAACTCAACTCAGTGATTTAGTAGAAAAAGTTGAGCTAATTAATAATGAGATGAGTGTTGCAAATAGTTTTACTGTACCCCCTCTTGATCCAGTTGTAGTATCTGATCCACCAGTAAGAAATATTGCTTTTATAAGGGACCCACAATTTCTTCCATCTATAAGAATAACAGAAAATCCTACGCCAGGAATGGAGAATGGATCAGATATACCAACCCCGGAATTTGTACTCGAATCGGGTTTTTATGATAAACCAAAACTGGATTTTAAAGATATAGCCAGTCTTGAAGACTGGGATATTCGATATACCATTAACGATGGTTTGGAATTTGATGAAGATGGTCATCTTATTGGTGAAAGAGATTGGATATATCCTACTAATCTTGAAGGAATAGTATTTAACCAACCAGTGACTCTGGAGAAGACCTCTGTAGTAAAAGCTCGTTATTATTCCCCAACAGGTTCATGCAGTAAGGAAGTAGTAAAAACCTACTTTGTTGGAGAAGATACTGAGTTGCCAGTTTTTTCCATAACAACTAATCCAGCTGATCTCTGGGATACAAATGTTGGGATTTATACTATTGGAGATGATTATGAGAAACCAAATTTTGTTGAAAAAAGGTTCAGAATTGCAACTGTTGAGTTTTTTCAAAACAGCTCAAAGCAGACACCAAATTTTGTTAGTAGTTATTTGATTCGTACATATGGAGATACTTCAAAATATTTTCCACAAAAATCATTTGTCTTATATGCTAAAAAGCCTGGTTCAAATGAGAGAATTCCAAATTTGTTCTTCAATAGTGGATCTGCAAAAGATATTCCAGATTTTTATTCAATAGTTTTAAGGAATTCTGGTGGAGATACAGCTAGAACTTTTTTCAGAGATGGATTGATGACTACTTTGGCAACTGGTTATAATATTGATAAACAAGACTTTCAACCTGCTGTAGTATTTTTAAATGGTCAATATTGGGGGATACTGAATATTCGGGAAAAAATCAATGAATATTTTATTGAGGATCATTATGAAGTAAATCCAGATAATATAGATCTTGTTGAGGGAATGTTTGAAGATACTGTAACAATTAACGAAGGATTAGCGACAAGTTTTTCTGATACAAAAATTTTTGTTTATAATAATGATGCAAAGTATGATGAAATATATCAAGAATTTGAAAAAATTTTTGATATTGAAAATATTATTGATTACTTTATTTTTCAAAGTTTTTATAATAATCTTGATTGGCCTTGGAGTAATGTTAAGTTTTGGCGATCTCCAGAT
>CAZMOX010000267.1:0-2609 GCA_964567895.1 uncultured Spirochaetales bacterium
AACTATTACCTCAAATGATAATCAGTTCACTTCACTTATACTCATGTATTAAGGCGCAGCTTTAAATAAGGTGCATTCTGTCTCAGAATCTCATTGTTCTATATTCAGAATATCAGATAATTAAAAGAAGACAAAAAAATAAAACCCTCATTCTATGCTACTTCAACCGAAAATGTGCGTTTTTGTGGAATCGGTACCGGGTTCAAAAGATCGGTCAGCTTAAAACCCCATCTTCTTATTCCCTTTCCCATAAACAAATAATTCCCCACTCCCCCAGAAAATGTGGCATTTTGTGGAAAAGATACCCGGTACCGCAATAGAATTCAGAACCATCCTATGGCAATATGGAAAACAAGATAAAATACGTGAGTTGAGAGAATTGTAACCCAGCATACTATAAAGACCAAAACGCACAATATACTAAAATATTTACACAATTGATTAGCGACAATTATAATTCCCTGGCGGTAGTTTTATTGTCGTAAAACACACAATGTAACTAACTTTAAATAATGGTAATTCTGTCCCGATTTAATTCTAGTAATATCAGAATATCAGACAAAAAAAGAAACTCAATAATTATACTTGCATTTTCTTGCATCCGGTGCCATTATAAGATAAACACTTTTTATGTTTATATTGACATTTCTTGATATTTTATATAGTAATATAAACAAGACATAATGAGGAGGACATACCATGTTATCGTATTTCAGAATACAAAATTACAGATCGATCCTTGATATGACTGTGGATTTTCGTTTTGCGGAAGGCAAGGCTCCCAACGGATACCGTGAGCTTGAAACCTTCCCCTTTCTGGAAGTTAAAACACATCGTGTAGTGCCTTGCTTAGCGTTCTACGGAGCAAACGCTTCGGGGAAAACAAACATTATTAAAGCATTCGCATCGTTTCAAGAAATTGTAGTAACCGGTCTTGACCTAAATTCCTATAACCCAAACAAACTCAACGGACAGCACAATACAACAGTATTTGAATTATCTTTTATCAGTCAAGGCAAGAATCTTCTTTATTATTTAGAATTTAATAAAGCTGAAATTATTGAGGAAACACTTCGATTAGATGATGAATTGATTTTCTCAATTTCAAAAAATTTGCGCAACTTCGAAAACATTGTGTCGGATACATATACCACGGTAAAGCTAAAAGAAATTTATACTGTGGAATGTTCTGACATACATAAAAAACATACAAGATCTTTCTTATCAGTGATTGGACGAGGCTATTCAGGGTTGAATGAAGAAATATCAGAAGCATTCAATTATATAACGAATTGCATAGAAATATATCAGTCAAACCAGATCTCTTTTTCCATGGGATTGAATAGACTTGCAGAATCCTATGATTCCGAGCTTGTTGAAAAGGCGTTTGTTACAATAGTATCTTTTTTAAAAAAGCTGGATATTGATATCAACAGAATGGATCTCAACCGCAATATAGTAAAGAGAGGTAAAGACTTTCAAATCTCAAATGTTTATGATGCTATTCTTAATCGAACAGATAATACCCTCTATGCTGATTCAATCCACTCATACCATACTGACATAAATGGAAATGAGATTGAATTCGACTTTCATGATGAATCCGACGGAACTCAACGACTCTCATCTCTGCTTGGAGTTTTTCTTTCAGTACTGAAAAAAGGGAATATCGTTATCATTGATGAATTGGAATGCTCTTTACACTCCTTGCTGCTCATCGAATTAATTAAATTATTCAAAGACAAGCGGTACAATAAAAAGAATGCTCAACTAGTCTTTACAGCCCATAATACGGATATTATGGATGATGAACTTTTGCGGATGTCGGAAATTGGTATCATTCATAAAACTCTTAAAGAAGGGTCAACACAGCATCGGATTTCTGATTTTGATGGCATACGTAACGTTAATAATTTCAGGAAACAGTACTTGCAGGGAAATTTCTCCGGAATTCCGTTTCCTTACATCTAGCATAACTTTCCATTTACCTTTGTGCCCAGAAGTAGCGATGGAGGGAAATACAGTCAAGTCATAAAAAAGTATAAGAGGATTAAGAAAGACAACCCACGTACAGAAATTCTCATATGGATTGATTACGATATCTATGAGCGAAATGACAACAAGAATGGAGATCATTATAGGAGTAAACCAAGGGGTATTCCCGATTTTTATTTTTCCTATTTTAATTTTGAAGATTTTTTAACGCTTCATATGGAAGATAATTGTTTAGAGACATGGCAACGGATATGTACCTCCAATAATCACTTTCTATCTCCCATGCACGCAATAATCTATGAACCACTTTTCAAAGAGAACATTATCATTGGATATGAAAAAGGGACAATGCCATTTCAAATAACAGAAGAACATCTCAATAGATTATGGAAAAATCAGGACGATAGCAGTATCCTCTTCCATTGTGATTTTGCAATTTTTCTGAAAAACTTGGTGAATGAAACTCAATCATAAAAACATGTCCCTTCTATCGAGTATTGTTATGCATAGTTTAGCAGTATTTTTGAAAGAAATTAACCTGGTACCACAATCGGTTAAGTAAGCAACTATTACCTCATATGATAACCAGTTCACTTATACTCATGTATTAAGGC
>CAZMOX010000268.1:0-2603 GCA_964567895.1 uncultured Spirochaetales bacterium
ATTTTTGTGAGAATAGGTCCGATTATCTCAAAAAATATACAGGTTGCAGTTACCGTGGTAATTACTATACTGCCGATTTCAGCCCCATGAGCACTTATTTCCGTAAATTCATTTTTTACAATAAGCGAAAGTCCAATTGCGACTCCAGCCTGTGAAAGAATACCCATTCCCAGATACTTACGAATTTTAGGTTCAAGTCCTCCGGCAATAGATCCCAGAGAGGCTCCGGCCATCAACCCTGTAGTTCTGGCAGCAATATAAACAATACCAAGTAATCCCAGTGAGGGTAGTGCGGCAACGTGCAGGTTTGCACCTGCTAGTACAAAGAACATAATAAAGAGGATAGGCATAAATTCAGATAGTTCATGATGAATCTTTTGAACCAAAGTTTTTTGCTGGGTATTAACCACTACAATTCCAATAATCATATTGGTTAGGATGAGTGAAAGATGTAAAAGATTGCTTAGCCCTGCTGATATCAAAATTGTTGCAAAAACCAGGATAAATATATCACGTGCATGGCTTAGTTTTCTTGCAAGCAGACAGAAAATAAATGCAACAATACCCCCAACGGCGAGACTTAGGGTGATCTCTTTTAAAGGTTCAAGAATAAGTAGATACCATGCTTCGGATTCCATCCCGGCTTCAATGCCGAGTATCGAGCGTGAAATGGCAGATGCAAATCCAAAAATTATTATGCCTAAACCATCATCAAATCCGACTACAGCGTATAGTGCCTTCGTTAATGATCCTTTTGCCTTGTATTCCTGAATAACAGCTACTGTACCAGCTGGAGCACTTGCAGGGGCAATGGATCCGAAGATGAGAGATAGTGCAATATCCTTTGTAAGAAAATACAATGCACCGGTCACTAATATAAATGCTAAAAATGATTCTGCAATGATAACAATTATTATGCCTTTTCCCTGTTTCTTAAGATCTTTGAAACTGAGTTCAATACCAATGCTGACTGCAACAAAACTGAGAGCAATGTCTGTAATAAAGGAAAGATTAATCTGAAATTTTTCATGCAGTATATTAAATAGTGATGGTCCTAAAAGAACCCCTATCAACATAAACCCAATAATTGAGGGCAATTTAATATACTTCATGCTTTTCCCGACATATAATCCTATAACTGTCATTAAGCCGACTATAAGTAGGGGGGGGATGTTTGACTCAATAAAGTAATTTTGTATATTTGTAATTATATTCATCATATATTCCTGTCGATTTCTTAGAAATCTATTGCTCCTTCCAGGTAGATGATATCTTGAACGGTAACAAGCAACCCGGGAGTATTAGCTTCATTTAGCATATTGATTCTACGAAGTGTATCGTTCATCAAATTTCTGTTTATAACAGCGAAAATTACTCTGCTGAAATTGGGGACGGAGGAGTTCCAGAATGTAGCGAACAGAGGGAGTTTGTGTAGATAGTATCCTGCAGTATTTGTTTCAAGTATGGATATAGCTCCTTCAGCTACAGAACTAAGAACTTCCAGTACATCGGAAAATAAATTTTCATTTTGTATATGGATTATGAATTGACAATATTTTTTTGTATCATTAATTGTTTCTTTCACATGAATATCTTTTTGAAGAATTTCATATGCAGATTTGGGATCTGTACTTTTAAGTAATTTACTGATCAATGCTTTATCACCTGAAAGCTTGGCTATTGATGAAATAATTTGAATATGTTTATTTCGCTGATTTGTTGGTCCTATAATAAAAAAGATCATTTTTGCCGGTTTCTCGTCTATTGATTTGAAGTCGACACCTTTAGGGATGATTACCAGACCAACCGTAAAATCCTCAAGTTCATCAAAGCTGCAGTGTGGAATAGCTAAACCCTTTTCCATTCCTGTCGATGATACCATTTCACGTTCAGTCAGTCTCTTTTCAATTTCCTGTTGACTGATGTTCTTAAGCAGTTTTGATTCTTTTGCCAGCTTGCTGATTTTACTCATAAGCTGCTCTTTACTGGTTGCATTAGTTTCCAATGATATGCATTCTTTCTGTAATGATACTAACATTGTTTTAATCCTCTTGTGCCAGCAGTTCATCGCGTTCAAACGATACTATCTGCTGGAATATTTTTTGTGGGGTTTCGGCCTTCAAAAGTTTGGAGGCCATATTTTTTTTACGAATCATCTGCGCTAATTTTGCCATTATCCGCAAATGTACTAATTCACTATCTGTTAAAATGAGAAAAATAAGATGAACTGGCTGATTATCAGAAGAGGCATATGAGAGGCCTTTCTTTGATAAACCGATGACTATCTTTGGTCCGTTTGTAACTAATGAGGATGGGTTACGCATATGCGGTATTGCTATGCCGTTTCCAAGGCCTGTAGAAATCATTTGCTCACGTTCAATAAGTTTCTGATACACTTTTTCCGTGTCTGTAATAATTTTGTGTTCACTTGCTAGGGTAGTGAGCAGATAGAGAGCTTCTTTTTTGTCTGCATTTTCTGGTAATTGTGTCATAAGAGGGACGGAGGTAAAGCGTGATACAGGGACGTGGTCATACTGTTCTTCGATCAGTCTGGATAAGTCGTTTTGTGGTATAACATTCATTTTAGCTAAAAGCCAGTCTTC
>CAZMOX010000269.1:0-2552 GCA_964567895.1 uncultured Spirochaetales bacterium
ATAGTAATATTTCACGGGAGAATCAGTCCAGAGAACTTAAAAAAGCTTTTCATCTACTTATCAAAGCACGTGTGATTTTACCGGTATATCATAGCTCCTGCTCTGGAATCCCGTTAAAAGCCGGTGTTGATACAAATATTGTAAAACCCTATTTTCTCGATGTAGGATTAATGAACTATCAGTGCGGTTTAACCTGGAATGATTTCGTTTCGCTGAGAACCCAGGAACTTTTTACCATTTGCGCAGCAAGTGAGCAGTTTGCAGCGCAGCATTTAATGTATGGTTCAGGCCAGGCAAAAAAGCCTGAACTCTATTACTGGCTTCGTGAAAAAAAATCTACCAATGCAGAAGTAGACTTTATCATAACAGCGGCAGGACGAATCTGGCCAATTGAAATTAAATCGGGAAAAAGCGGTACATTAAAATCACTTCATCAGTTCCTTTATCAAAAAAAACTAGGAAAAGCCGTCCGTTTTAATCTTGATAAGTCATCTAATGTTATAGTGAATACAAGTCTAAAAAATGGTGTCAGTATGGATCATATTACTTTTAAGTTATTATCATTTCCTATTTTTCTTATCGAGAAATTAGCTGATTTATTATAGCAGAACCAGGTTAGACGGCGGAACCAGGTGATTTTTACAAGTTTATACAAGTTTGAAAAGCATACTAATCATCAACCAGAAAGTACTGCTTGAAAATAATCTATGGTTAACATTTTTGCATCATCAGGATGTTCAAGAAATGGCTTAACATCTTTTACAAGCAATGATGCATCCAATTGCTTTATACGTGTTAAACAGATGTTTTTCCAGTCATTTGCTGAATATGCATCTTTGCCTTGTGTTTGAACTAATGCGTTATGAAGCTGAATCAAGTTTGGCTCTACTTTTGGGCGCCTGCCGCAATACCATAACAAATCATACCAGTCCCGTCCTTTGGGATAACCTCTTGTAATGAGAGCGTGAATTTTGCCTGCCATTAAAGAGGGGAGATCATATAACTTTAAAGCAAGTAGTCTATGTCGGGTAATAATCTGGCTCTGGCAAATTGCACCTGTCGGAGGATTTGTATCTATTTCCAGCTTGATTGATAGGTTCTGTTCCGCGAAAGGGGATAGTCCTATTTCCTTAAGAATACCTGCGCATTTGATCCATGACTTATGTACTGTTGTTCTATTATTCCAGGTGACCGAAACATCAAAAGATGCCGATGCTAAATCGTTCTTTAACTTTTTCAGCCAGATTTCCGGTTTGTAACCATCAACTGTCTCCAGCGAAAAATCAAGATCTTCTGAAAAACGTTGTAATCCATAGGCAAAACGCAGCGCTGTTCCACCTACAAATGCCAGATTATTGAAAGCTTCACTTTCATGAAGAGAGCGAAGGGTTAAGGCCTGGAGATATTCCCGCAGCAGATTTAGTTTTTGTGATGGATCACTTTCACCTTGAATTAATTGTAAAATTTCATTTTTCATAGATCAACTGCCTCGTCATGCTGAATTTTTTTTAGCTCCAACCATATTTCAATTGCATTATATAATCGGGGAGAATTAAACTGCAAGGTATATTGTTTAAGCTTTTCCGGGATGACCATCTCAAAACCCTGAAAGCGCATTTCTATCATTCTTGGTACACTCCACTCTCCTTTTTCCAAATGCCACAGATCAAGAAGTGCTTTTTCCGGGTCGGCTAATAAGATCTGTGTACCCTGTATATCAACTGACTGGTAACCAAAGAAAGCAGACTGCTTGATATTTTGATAACGAAATACTCCGAAGTGATTATCGAATGTACGCGGGACACGGCTGCTGATGCTTGTGAATAATTGTACATGCTCCGGGATCATCCCATAGTAACCTAGTGCCCAGTAACTACTGAGATAAGAAGGAGTATACAGTTTGTTGGCTAGTTTGGCCGGATTAATTACCCGTCCGCTATAGCGATCAGGGAAAGCGTACATGCCACGTCTTAATGGCAGCAGTTTTTCTGACTTGCACCATCGATAAAGCTGAACGCGCAATGATTCTCTGGGTTCACCAGATAATTGCACAATAGTAGGCAAATCAAACCATCCTTGTTTTCCCAGGATATTCACTAACTTATCATAATTCATATATAATAATATACATACTTATTCATTTTTGTAAATAGATTGCTGTGCGGGTGCTTATTTCAATTACTTCATATTTCCAAAGGGTATTTCTAGTTTTTTCATTCTGTGCCGCAGGGTATTTGGGTTAAGTCCCAGGGAATTATTGCGGTACCGGGAACGTTTCTCACAAAAGAGCATATTTTCTGGGGGAGTGGGGTGGTAAGTTTTTTATGGGTAAGGGAATAAAAAGAGTGGGTGTTGGGCTGGCCAATCTTCTGAACCCGGTACCGATTCCACAAAAAAACACATTTTCGGTGGAGGTATAGTTGGAATGAGAGTTTTCGGTTTTTTTTGAGTTTTTTATATTGTCTGATATTCTGAATAAAGAACAATTAGATTTTGTGACAGAATGAATAGTGAATTATCCAAGCTGTCACCGCAAAGGATGACAGAAACGA
>CAZMOX010000270.1:0-2544 GCA_964567895.1 uncultured Spirochaetales bacterium
GATACTCCGCATGTTCAAGGTTTTTTACCAACGGCAGCCCTGAAAGCATCGCCTTAAGCGTTTTATTCATAGCTGCATAGCCACTTCTTCTGCAGTGACTCTGCTTTATACTCCGAAAAAACTGTTCGAGAATGTTATTAGTACGCTGAGGGTAGAGTAAAAGTGGTCCTGAAGGAGTCTGTACAGAAATAGGATCAGCAAAGAGCTTTTCCCAGTACTTCTCAATTTGTTCGCGCATTTTTCGATAGATTCGATCCTTCCGCTCATCAAGCTCACACAGTCCCTGATGGAATTGTTTTACCCGGATTTCAAGGTGTTTCATCTCCCCACTACCTGGGTCATTTAACCCCAGCTTTCCTGCTGGTTCAGCAATTCTCATGGCTGTACGCAGCTGATCAAATACGATCACCTTCTCATGTATCCGTTTGACTGCCGTAGTTAACCGCTGATCATGCCATAACGGCTTCAGATCAGCTAAGACCAGTGCTCCGTATTTAGATTTCTGGTGCAATGCTAAACGCACAACCGTCTGCCGCAATATGCGTAGCCGATCGAAAAATGTCACATAGGGTCTATCAAAGGGAAATCCATAGCCATCTCCTTGGGACTTGCCATCTAATGCCCACAGAATTATGGTATATAGTAAGAGTTCTGGGCATATCTGTGTCGGTGTTTGTTGGTGCTCACTGATAAGAGAAGATAATTGAGGAAGACTCTCTGGATGTTTTTCAATCTTCCCGGTACAACACTTAAGTATGCTGCGCAGTTTGCTCTGGATCCCGAAGTACCGTAAACGACCCCGCAGCGTATCGTTTTCTCCCTTGAACAAATCATTCCCTATATCCCTGAGAAAATGAAAATGACAGATGAAATCAGGGGTATGGGGAAAAACCTCTTCTACGGCATAGATAATTGCTGAGCTCATGTCATGCACCACTGCTGCCGGTGTGCCATACGCTGTTCTCATGTGCTGAAGAAACGGAACTATTGACGCTTTTCGCTCTGCGGGTAGTTTGACCGCATCAAGCACCAGTGAAGAAATTTCATCAAGACCCACAAACAGATGAGGACTATCTGCTTCACAGGTTGCATCAAGATGCAGGATATATCCACCTTTGTCTTCCATATAGGATTTGATCAGCCTGCTGCTTTCCCGGTGTGCAATCGCCAGATAGCAGATGA
Organism: uncultured Spirochaetales bacterium; assembly: GCA_964567895.1. Classification (GTDB taxonomy): domain Bacteria; phylum Spirochaetota; class Spirochaetia; order JABMQR01; family JABMQR01; genus JABMQR01. The sequence continues at coordinate 1,183 of CAZMOX010000270.1, forward strand.
ATTTCTTTGCCAGCAGAGCAACTTCACTCGCAGAGATACGAATCCCCCGGTTTGCCAACTGCTCCCTGATTTCCCGCTCATTACGACTCTGCAAAAAGAGGGACATCCCCACCTGTACCATGACATCATAGCCAAACGTATGTCTGTGCGGAGCTAAGGCGGCCAGCTCTTCTGACCCGACCGTGTGCCCGCATGCGTTGCAGGTATACAGGGTTTCACGGGCAGTAATGAACCCTACAGAATAAAGCGCAAGGGATCTCTTTCGTGTTTTCTTCACACCCATTGAGGTACCACAAACAGGACACCGGGTACTACCGGGAGCAAAAGAGATGATCGGAGGGTGAGGGAATACCTTCTGATTAGCAGATGCTGCTGTTTCGGTTTCCCGATACCAGGAAAACGCTTTTATGTAGGCTGCTCCGGCGTTTTTTTTTCCGTAATCCCATGCCGATCCAGCAATGCAGTGATTATCTTTTCGTCAACCGACAAGCCTTGTCTTCGTAACTGCTGTATTCGGTTACTCAAGGGAGTCAGTGGGTTACGAATAAAGTCTGCAAATACCAGCATAGCAACATGATCTGATAGATTTAGTGCTGCCGCCTTCTTTACGGTGGCTTCCCGCTTGGATCGCTGTCGCCCACCGGTTGCTGGATCAGCACTCGTGTAAAGATACCGACCCTGCAGCTTCTCCCGATGCAATTGCGGCAATTCTTTGAAATGCACCATAAATGATCGAGGATTCAAACCAACCAGCTCTCCTGTCTCTGCAGCAGTGAGTCCTTCATCTGACTCGCTGATCAAATGGATGATGGTCTGCTTAAGAGTACCAAATTGGGAAAACCTAATTCCCCGGTACTCCCATAACCCATACTCATCAAACTGTGGTATTCCTGAAAGGGTATAGTAGCGACCATTACTATTGTAACTGGTATGACAGTCCCAGAGCATAAGACGTTTTCTCACCGTTGGTATCGAGCAGGAAAGCAGGGTATGCAGCTGCTCAATTGTCAGTATTTTTCGTTTTCGAAATTTCTGCAGGACCTCACGCTCAAGATCTGTTGTGATCATAGGCTCCTCCAATATTAAGTATATGTTTAACGAATCTATTATAGCACATACTTAACATATTAGGAAGCCGTATAGTACAAATTTTCCCGCCAAATCATCGTTACAAACTGTGAGAAGCCTATGGCGGATTGTTGAGGCTGTTTCATATACTTGATATTTATTGTGAGATAAGAAAATAACTCTCATTTCTGTAAAGAATTGTGTGATGTCCAACCGTTATTTGTGGTCATAGAGCTCTCCGGCTTTAAGATCTTTTGCAGTATGCATAAACCAGATAGACATAGTGCCGGCATT
>CAZMOX010000271.1:0-2532 GCA_964567895.1 uncultured Spirochaetales bacterium
CCGTTATCAGGGGAATGATAATTTCCTGAAGGGTTGCTCCGCCATGAACATAGCGACTGCCGGAGCCTTTTATCCGCAACCGGTTGATAGATTTCGGGATCTGTATCTGGAGATCTCCGGTAAGGCCTGCTTGCTCACTGGTAAAAATTCTGAAACTTGCGTGTTCTTTCAAGTTTCTTCCAATAATAAATCTTCTTCCTTTTGCCGTTACCCCTGAAGATTCAGGTACATCTTTTATGAAATCACTAGAATCCAATACGTTATGCTGATAGAGAAATCCATGATCTGCGGTTATAAAGATTTGTGTGGCGTTTGCTGATGTTAATTTTTTTACAAGCAAAATCAACTCTTCGAGTGCTTTTTCTACTGCCGTGAATGTTTGGTTTTCGGTATCCCGCTTATCTCCTACTGAGTCAATCTGGTTATGATAAATGTAGATTAATTGGTGATCTCTTATCAATTCCCGCAAAGAGTAGTTATCGGTATTTACCAGATCTTCAGCACGCATGGCCATGGCTGATTCATTTGAAGCGGCCTGCAATACTGCCTGTCTCTGTTCTGTACCTAATACTTTCTTCCCATCCAGCAAGACAGTTACCGCTGTATCATCGGCAAGAGTTATTGTTTGGTGCGGCAGTAATGCCGCCATTCCTAACTGTGTATAACTTGGCAGCATGGAAATCATCGGTTTTATTTCCGCTTCAAACTTATCGAGAGATAGTAATTTTCTATTCAGTTCTTCACCTACTTCATAGCGCAAAGCATCTGATATAATAACGATAGCTTTCCGGTTCTGCTGGTGTTGTCCATTAATAATCTTGTGATAGAAATTCTGCTGCTGCAGGATATGCGGGAATTTCCAGGCATCAAGAGTATTTATCACCTGCTGCCAGTTGTCGTTCACTGTGAGGAGGAAAGAGTTTGTATAGTAATTCTCGATATATTCACGCAAAGGTTCCAAAGTGGTTACTTCACTCGATTCCTGATAGTAATAGACTGCTTTGCGGTAATTTTGATCCAGAAGATACCAGGTTTTAACATAGCGCTGGATCCCTTCTTCTGTGTTCCTAAGTGAAAGATCAGCCTGACCTAATTCCTTCATAAACCGGGCAGCATATAAGATAAAATGATAAATTATTTCGTAATTTTTGTACCAGTAAAACTTCTCTCTCTGGCGGAGAATCTGAATACAATTATCTAAGTTTAGAGTTTTTTGCGTGATTCTGGAAATAAGCTGTGGGATAATAAAACGATCAACCGTAGGGAAATAGTCAATTACTTTCAATTGATCAAGGGAAAGCTTTCCCAACTGATCTGATAGATGTAATTCAGTCTCTGCCTTAGCAATGAGTCCCTCAAAGGAAGCATTTGAACGTATGCTATTTTTCCAACTGCTCATAAACGGCAAGATAGCCTGAGACAATCCTCCCTGCACCTGCTCATCTCCTGTCTGTAAGTTGTAGAGCGTTGCAATAAGGGATATATAGAAGTCTTTTATCCCGGATTCTTTGGATTGATAAGAAAACTCGTTTTGAAGCAAGGTGATAAGAAATTCAAACAGGTTGCACCGGTTTATCAGCCGTAGAATATCTTCATTGCCAGAATATAATCCAGAAAACAGTACTTCAAGGATAGAGAAAAGTGTCGGATCGGTTCCACAACAGATTCCAAGCATCTCCATTTGTAGTTGTTTTTCCGTATACTCTTCTGTGTATTTCTTTTTTGCTTCACCCAGCCTATCCCTACGGGTTGCCCGTGTAAAGAATTCCTGGTGTTTTTCAATAAATTGATAGTGATGATATTCCATTCCCAGCTCAGAAGCCCACAATCCTATTTTATCAGTTCTAAATACACCATATGCCAGCTGTACATCAAGCAGCCAGTTATCTTCTACCTGCGGATTTTCACCCTCTTTGTAGAGAAGAAACTGTGTATGTGGTGCTTCTCTTAGAATTCGATATTTTACCATGAATTCATTATCATTCAGCTCGATCTTCTCTACAGAGGGAAGGTTCAAAAATTCGAATTCCTGGTGAAGTTCCTTCTTCTCATCGTACCAGAATACAATACGATGTTTCTCAAACAGTCTTTGCAAATGCGGGGTAATCGTATCCATATTTCTTCCTACTCTATAAATAGATGTTTAATCTCTTTGCTTCCCAACAGATCAGAGAAACGGGAATAATCACCGCTTTCCCACCGAATTCTCCCAGCCAGTATTGCGGGTGCCCGTTTAATGGTTCTTGCTACACTCAGAACTTGTTCGGTTGTCCAAAAAAACGCAGATTCCGTTCCCATTGTTTCAATCACTCTCTGTGGTATCAGAAAATCCTTTGCCAGTGTGTTTGCCTCTTTTTCCTGATCTGATTCACAATCCTTAGGGTCTGAATTGGTATCATCGAAAAATGCCTGAGAGGTGTCATGCAGATGCAGTTTTACATGCGAAAGTTCATGGGCAAGGGTGAACCAAAAGTTATCAATTCGATCATGCCGTAAGGTTAATGCAATAACGGGGTTTTCTGATGGTGTCAT